>JAILDU010000103.1 GCA_024689005.1 Paludibacteraceae bacterium | reverse complement strand
TGCAAGTCGCTGTGTATTTGTTCTTCAAATTTATTCATGTAGTTTTTATTTATCATTGATTGTCTTTTGATATGCCAGGCGCTCGTCGCCTGAAAGTAAATGAATGATGCCGCAGTAAATAAATCCATGCTTCTCCAGATTATGCTGCATGATATGATTGTCACGGTGGGTATCTACACGCAACGTGCTTGTACGCTCAAGAGCCCATTGGAGCACGCAGTCCCATATCCCATGCACATCTGGCAAGCTGGCTAAGCGGTGGATGACATAGTACGGCTCGTCGTTCAGCCATGCGCCTTCATATATCTTCGCATAAGTCGGTTCCGGAGCCGGCAAGAAAGCAAAATAAGCCACTACCCTATTCTCTTCCTCTACGACAAATCCGCCGTGCCGCTCTATGTCCGCTGCGATTGCCTCTTCCGACGGATAACCGTTTATCCATTGATTCACATTCCCCGACCGATGCATCAGCTCGCGTGCTGCCTCTATCACCGGCATAATCGCCGGAATGTCTGTTATTATGGTTTCTCGGATATGACTCATTTATTCTTACTAATTTTCCTTTCTTGCACATTCTGCGTGCAAAGGTACACCAAAAATCTGAGATATGCAAGAAAAAGTGATAATTAAGGAAGAATAAACGCGGCACTTTACCACTTGTGCCGCGTTTGGATGGATTTATTCCTTCTGTTTGATCATCTTTTCGATGAAGGAGATTTAATTTGTCAAAGCTTGATACATCTTGAACAACTCTGCGACGCACTCGGATTCGGTCATCTTGGTAGAGAAACCATAGGCAGCCATAACAGCGCGGTCGTTCTCTTGGTGGGCCCGACGGAGTTCCGGCGGCATGGTGACTTCATCGTAGAGGTCAGCCAAAGAGCAGTCCGGATATTTGGCACGCGCATCGAGGATCGCTTGTGCTGTTTGCTCTATCTTTGCCTTCTGTTCGTCCGTAGGAGTTGGCCACGGGAAGTTGTTATAAACGATGGTGTTGGAATAACTATAATCGCTTTTTAATCGTCCGCATACTACGCGCATCCATGCCATATGGACATTAGAAGTAAGGATTCCAAAATGGTAGAGAGTAGCGTTGGGTAATAATCGTATAGCATCTCCTGCAACTATATCTGGTGTCAAATAGTCCATAGGTATATATCGTCTTCTTTCAGAAGAAGTTTTTGGTATGGCAATATAATCAGAATCACTTTCCCTTATTTCATCAAAAAGCATAGGATAATCTGCTTTTGCTCTAGTCGCAGCCTTAGTGCTTTGTAGTCGGAAATTTCGTACATTTTCCACTCTCTGCATTATCATATGGCATTTTCTTACTTCTTGCGGATTTGCATCTACTAACCATATACAATATCGAGGCTTTCTATTTATAAAATCTCGCCCCATCATAAAAGGTCGAATATATTTTTCTGCTTCAGGTTCTTGCTGGATGAAAGATTGTTTTTCTTCTTCTGTAAGTATAAAATTTCCATTATCAGTTGGCTGACATCCTCTAAACATTTCTGGCACCTCACATATAGGTTTTGTGCGGCCTTCAACATATATTTCTGGCGCTTCCAATAAATAACCGTTGATATTTTTTACTTGGATGGATTGATTATCAGAGAGATAGATTCTCTTTGCGCTTTTATTATCGCGCACGGAAAAGCCGATTATGACGCAATGTACATGCGCCTTAATATCCGCTTCGCTATCCCAACGGAAAGTGCGGTAGGCGAAATCAAAATGAATGCCGTATTGCTCGGAGAGCGGTTTCCATATTGCTGCTACTTGCTCGCCTTGGGTAATAGAATTTGTGGAAACGAGCGCTGTGCGAATTGTTGGATTAATAACCATCATTTGTGCCGCTTTGAGGTACCATCCGGCGACATAATCGATATTACTACCAAAACCTTTCATTATGGAAGACAAATCTTCTTTCTGCTCCTTTGATTGAAGGCTATACCCTACAAACGGCGGATTACCCATTATGTAGTCTAACTTCTCAGGAGCGATGACATCTGCCCAATCGAGGCGGAGGGCATTGCCTTCGTGGATATTATGGTAGGCCTTGAGAGGTAGCGGATCGATAGCGAAAGATGCTATCTTCTCTGTCTCTTGCATCATCTGTTGCTCGGCTATCCAAAGAGCTGTAGTGGCTACCGAGACGGCAAAATCGTTAATCTCGATGCCATAGAACTGATGGATATCTACCTTGATAGGATTCGCAAAATCGCCAATGACCGCTTGGCCATTCTCGCGGACCTTGATAATCTCGTTCTCTAACCTACGGAGCGAGACATAACTCTCGGTCAAGAAATTGCCTGAACCGCAAGCAGGGTCAAAGAACGTGAGGCTTGCTATCTTATCCTGGAAGGCATCCAGTTTTGCGCGACGCGCGCGTTCCTGATCTATCGCACATATCTGCTCGAACTCTGCCTTTAACTCATCCAGGAAAAGCGGGTCTATCACCTTGTGAATATTCTCGATAGAGGTATAGTGCATACCGCCGGAACGACGTGTCTCGGGGTTTAAGGTGCTCTCGAAGACAGCTCCAAAGATAGTAGGACTAATCTCACTCCAATCAAATCCGGCCGATGCTTTATCCAGCAACATCGCTTTTATCTCGTCCGTGAAATTCGGGATTTCTATGTGTTCATCTGCAAACAGGCCGCCATTAACATACGGGAACGGTTTTAACTCGTCGTCCAGATACGGATCACGTTCCTCTATCGGTGTGTCAAAGACCTCAAACAGTTCAATCAGAGCCTTGCGGATTTTATGGGCAGGGAGGGGAGATAAATAATCATGAAAAGCAGTCTTTCCGCTTCCAAACAGCCCTGCATCTTCGGCATAGAGACAGAATACCAGCCGAACACACAGCATATTGAGCGAGCGAAGCGTATCAGGATTGCCGGAATCTGCATATTGTTTAATCAAGAGGTCGTGTATCATACCTATCAGATTACCGGCTTTGACAGAAACCTCCATCTCACGTTTGAGATGTTCGTTTCCTTCATCCACGAGGAATTGCAAGCGATAATACTCTTTTTCAAGGTCGCGGAGTAGTATCTTCTGCGGTTCTCCGTTGGGTTGCTCCATGTCATAGACCCAGAACTCCGCAAAATTGCAGGTAACAATCCATCGCGGGCGCTGGCTGTATGGCAGTTCGGCAGAATAACGTTTGGCTTGTTGGAATGGAGTAAGAATAGAACCGTCGCTCTGCTTGATGGCATCACCAAGATCTTTCTTAATACTCTTTTGCTCAATCATAACATGCGTGGATGGAATGAAAGCATCTATGAATGAGGTATTGTCAAGTTTTACTTGTTGTTCGAATGTAAGAAACGTGTCAACATGTTCGATGCCGTACACTTCGGACAAGAGAGTCGTCCAGAAAATTTGGCTCTCGCCTTTCTCGTACCCTTTGCCTTGCCATCGTTCGGCAAACTCTTTAGCTGCTTTTTGCTGTTGAAGATTGCTATTCCCCGCCATTGATTGATAGTGTTTGAGCGCATACTATCAATCCGTCCTGCATATAAAAAGAAATAGTGAGTTTCCTTTCGTGTCATGCCAAGGTACCCTGCCTGGAACCTTACCTGTAAACTCCAAGAAACTCACTAAGTGAGAATCTATTATGGAGTCTATAAGCGGTCCATACAAGGTACACTTACTCGATATTATTTCTAAGTCTTATTCCGTTAAACTTGGCAGGGTTTCGGCAGACACGAAATAATAGATATGCTAATAAATTATATATTATGTACGCAACACTTTGCGTGTGATATGTCTTTTTTATTTACTCACGTTTTATGCTGTTGAGTTCAGCGGGATTTATGTGCGATTGGGCTTCGCACGCAAACTGCGTGCAAAGGTACTGCTTTTTTCTAATATATGCAAGAGGAAAACTGTTTTCTCATCAAAAAGTTGCTTCATATTTGCATATATCAGAAATAAATTGTACCTTTGCAGGCAAAATCTTAACACTTAACACCATGAAGAAGTTTTTTCTATTTGTCGCAACACTGTTTTTCGTTGCATGCAACACGCCAACACCAACCTCAGGTTTTGAGAAATTAGACGAATGGACACGGATCTGGAAGGAAGGTCAGCAGACCTATTTCGGTTACCCCGTGAACCAGCAATCGGCTTTGCACGACTTCTACGAGTGGTATTTCGCTGCAGGTATGGATGTTATCAACCTCAACAATGCCGGCGACCCCATGACAGATAATCCATGGAGGATGTCCACGCAAGCCTTTGAACGCGAGGTGATTGAGTTCTTTGCTCCCTTGTACGGTTTTGAGAAAGACCGGGTGTGGGGCATCGTGACTCACAGCGGTACAGACGGTAACAACCACGGCATCTATTTCGGAGTCAAGAGCCTCTACAACCGTACGGGTAAGATGCCTATTGTCTATGTATCCGACGAAGCTCACTACTCTAATATGCGCCTATGTGACCTGCAGAACCTGGATATACGACTCATCAAAAGCGATGCAATGGGACGCATGATTCCCGATGAACTGGAGAAGGCACTCGACCCCACCCGACCGGCGCTAATCATCTACGCTATGGGTTCTACGTTCAAGGGAGCCATAGATGACCAAGACGCGCTGAATGCCGTACTGGACAGACATCCGGACATTCCGGTTTTTCGCCATGTGGACGCTGCGCTCTTCGGCGGTTATCTGCCTTTCACGAAGTTCAGCGACATGGTGAGTCAACAGAAGATGCGCTACGATGCCATAGCTATCAGCGGACATAAGTTCTTCGGCATCGACTCGCCTTCGGGTCTCTTTCTCTGCACACGTGAGACGTACGACAACCAGAATAACTTCAACGTCACCTATCTGAACGGCAACATGAAGATGATCAACTGCTCGCGTGACGCGGTTCAACCGCTGAAGTTCTGGTGGATGATACAGAAAGTGGGTTACGATCAATGGTCGAAGCAGGCCAATCAGATGCTGGAGTGCACGGCCTATCTGAAGCAACAACTGGATGAGATAGGCTGGCCATGCTGGGCTAACGAGTACAGCAACACGGTCTTTTTCCGTCGCCCGTCACCGGACATCTGCTACAAGTACACGCTTGCGCTGGGCAATGACGAAAACTTCGGCGGCGAACTGGCGCACGTTGTGGTCATGCAGCATGTGACCAAAGAGAAGATAGACCGCTTCATCGCCGAACTGAAAAAAGAACGTCAGTAATCAGGCAAAACCAAGAAAGGTTTGCGTATATCAAGAAAAAGTTGTACCTTTGCGGCGGAAAAGCGATAGAGGACAACAGAGAGGCGATGTACGTTCATTTGGATTGCAATAATTTCTTCGTCAGCTGCGAGTTGGTATCGCGGCCTGAGTTGAAGGGCACCCCCGTCGTGGTTGCTAATAATAACGGCAACAACGGCGGTATCATCCTTGCGCTCAATCAGGAAGCGAAAGCTGTGGGTCTAAAGCGCGGCAATCCTATTTTTCAAGTCACGCAACTGATTGAACAGAAGCACGTTACGGTCATAGACGTACACCATCATCTCTATCACGACATCTCTCATCATATCATGGAAGAAGTGCGAAAGACAGAGATGGTGTTGGACTTTGTGCAATACAGCGTGGACGAGTTCTTCGGCATGATGCCTGACGACGACCCGGTCCGATTGCGAAACTATCTGCAGATACTCAAGGATTTGATTCTTCGCGAGACCTCTATTCCGGTCAGTTGCGGTGCAGGTTTGACCTATACGCTGGCCAAGACGGCGACATGGTTTGCCAAGCACTATCCGGGCTATGAGGGTATTTGTATCATGCCGGCGGAGAAGCGTGAGGCAGCGTTGACCAAAGTACCGGCAAAGGATGTGTGGGGTATAGGCCGTCGCAGTCAGGGCACAATAGAGCAGCAAGGCATAAAGACAGCTCTGGACTATGCACAGTTGTCCGAAGCGTGGGTACAACGACAATTCGGTGTGACAGGAGTGCGTACGTGGAAAGAGTTGAACGGCACGCCGTCCATCGTGTTGGCAAGTCACGACCGGCAGAAATCGATTATGTACAGCCGCACTTTTGCGCACATGACGAGCAGCAAAACGGTTCTGCAACGCGAACTGAGCAACTATGCTTCTTCGGCGTCGCGCAAGTTGCGCGAGCAGCAGAGTCTGTGCAGAACGGTAACGATCTTTCTTGCCACCAATCGCCATCGCAGCGATCTGCCGCAATACAACACGGGCGATACACTCAAACTGTCGGCAGCCACAGACGATTCCACCGTGATAATAGACGCTGTAATGCGTCTGTTGGACAAGCTCTTTCTGAACAACTACCAGTACAAACAGGCGGGTGTTATCTTAGGTCAACTGCAACGCAATGAGGGCGTTCAGCTGGATCTCTTTGCGCCCGACCAGGTAGTGGAAAAGGCGCGTCAGAAACGTCTGATGAGCGTCATAGACGGAATCAACCAACGTTTTGGCAGCAACCGGATACACTTTGCCGTACAAGGCACCGACGCCGAGATAGACGACCAGCCGGCAGGCTTTATGCGTCCACGCAAAGTAGAGGAATAGTTTTGAACTCTATTTCGATCAAAAAAACAAATCTGTTTGCTCTATTACCCGATGTTCATTTCGGTGCTCCTTTTTTCTATCCGAAAATCAATTGACATTTTTATAACCCTTCAGCGCGAGCCGATTGCCTCTCGATTTCGAACGCTGTGTTCGAAAACTCGACGTTAGTGGTTTGTTAGTTGTTCGTTGTTTATTCGTTGGCCATTTTCGAACCCATACCGAATCAATCTGCCACCAATATCGAAACAAAAGAGAGAACGGTTTTGACGCAAAAGATGAAAAACATTTGCGTATATGAAAAAAAAGTACTACCTTTGCGGCGAATTTAGCACTAAATCGCTAACACATGGAAACAACTATACAATCATTCTTACAGACCGACTGGCTGCTGGTGATAACCAAACTGCTGCTGGCCACCACGTTGGGCTTTCTGATTGGCCGTGAACGTGAGCGGCACGGCAAGATAGTGGGTACGCGCACTATCTCGCTCATAGCCATCGGCAGCGCCCTATACGTGCTGATGTCGCCCACGATGATGGACGGCGACAACTCCCGTATCATAGCACAAGTGGTGTCCGGCATAGGTTTCATAGGCGCAGGTATCATCTTCAAGAACGGAGATACAGTACGGGGATTGACGACAGCAGCCACCGTTTGGTGTGCAGCCGCCATCGGTTGCCTATGCGGAGCGGGCATGTTCGCCGAAGCCATCCTGGGAACAGGAGCTATCATGATCGTCAACGTTTGTTTCAAGCACCTAAAGAACGAAAAAGAAAACTAAGATATGACCAAAAAAATTGTTATTCTGATTGCTATCGCGTGCGCATGTGTGCACTCGTTACCTATGTTCGCATGGGGTCAGGAAGGCCATCGTATCATCGCCAAGATTGCCTATGACCACCTGAGTAGAAAAGCGTGCAAGAGTATTGACTCTATCATGGGCAAACGCGGAATGCTCTACTGGGCTAACTGGCCTGACGAGATCAAGAGCGACACTATCTATCCGACAAGCCACGATTGGCACTACCAGGATTTTGACGGAGGAATGAGCGACAGCCAGGTGGCTGACGCGCTGGTTCATTACCCCAAGGAGGGCGGCAATCTGTTCCGCGCTCTGGATAGTCTGGTAGCTGTAGCCAAAGCCGGCAAAGCCGACGTCTATACCCTGCGTTTCATCATCCACCTGTCTGGAGACCGTTACTGTCCGATGCACACGGCGCACATGGACGACAAGGGAGGAAATGCCGTACGAATGGCATGGTTCAGCAAGAATCAGAACACCAATCTGCACGCCGTCTGGGACACCAAACTGATTGAGTCGCAGGGATATAGCTACACCGAGTACGCGCAGATGATAGAGGATACCTATGCCGGACAGAGAAAGTCTATAGAGCAGATGACCGACAGCCAGTTGCTCGTCAACAACTATCACTTCACCGAGTCGATATACCGCTATCAGGAGACGTGGGACGGCAATACTTACCACTATATCTATCGCTGGCACCAACCCATGGAGCAGCAACTCTACATCGCCGGTATCCGTCTGGCCAAACTTCTCAACGAGATATACAAGTAGCAACGCCCTTACATCGTTGCACAAAAAACAACTAATAAACACCAAACAATCTTTCTAACAATGAAGAAAATCATCACCCTACTCTTCTGCCTAAGTACGGCGGTCAGCATGATCGCGCAGACGCAGAAGGTGTCCGGTAGTGTACAGGATGCTAAGACAGGCGAAGCGCTGATTGGCGTTTCTGTGCTGGAGGCAGGCACTACCAATGGTATCATTACCGACCTGGACGGTAATTTCACAATCAACGTACAGCCCGGCGCCAAGTTACAACTGTCGTACGTAGGCTACCAAACACTCGAATTGTCCGCCAAGAATGGCAACCTGGGACTGATCAAAATGGACCCGGAGGCTGTTGCACTGGAGGACGTGACTATCACAGGACAGATAGCTCGCCAGCAGGTAACGCCGGTAGCAGTCAGCCAGATCACCGCCCTGGAGATAGAGGAGCGTATAGCCGGCCAAGAGTTTCCGGAAGTACTGAAGAACACCCCGGGTGTGCATGCTAACGGCCAAGGTGGCGGTTGGGGCGACTCGGAGATCTGGATGCGCGGTTTCGACAACACCAACGTTGCCACCATGATCAACGGTGTGCCGATGAACGATATGGAAGGCGGAACGGTCTATTGGTCCAACTGGCAAGGTCTGGCAGATGTCACCAGTGTGATGCAGACCCAGCGCGGTATGGGTGCCAGCAAATTGTCGGCTCCTTCTGTAGGTGGTACCATCAACATCGTCACCCGCGGTATAGATGCCAAGAAAGGCGGTTTCATCCAATATGCCATGGGTAACGACGGATACAACAAGATCGCATTCTCCGTCAGTACAGGTCTGATGAAGAGCGGTTGGGCTATCACAGCCATGGGAAGCCGCACATGGGGCGATGGTTACATCCAAGGAACAGGATTCACCGGCTACAGCTATTTCTTGAATATCTCTAAGCGCCTCAACGACAACCACCAGTTGTCTCTCACAGGTTTTGGCGCTCCCCAACACCACTGGACTCGTCCGGCAGGAAGCAGCGGTGCGCTCACGCTGGCCGAGTGGAACCGCGTAGCGCAATACATGCCGAGCGGTATGGATCGCCGTCAGTATAACCCGTCCTATGGTATCGGTAAGGACGGCAAGCAGACCGGAACGAACTACAACCAATATCACAAGCCGCAGATATCGCTCAACCATATCTGGCAAATTGACGATAACAGCAGTCTTTCTACCACAGCTTATGTCTCTATCGGTCGTGGCTTCGGTCGCACAGCTGAGAACGGTTACGGCTCATCGTACTCCTATAGCGACCTGACTCGCGGTGCATACAACGGACTCGTCTGCACAACTTTCCGCGACCCGATAACCGGTATGTTCGACTACGCTAAAGTGCAGGAGATCAATGCCGCTTCGGAATATGGTTCGGAACTCGTTATGTGTGAGAACCGTAACTACCACAACTGGGTGGGCGTTGTTTCTACTTTTGACAAGAAGTTCCTTGACTGTCTGGAGTTGACCGCCGGTATCGACGCTCGTTGGTACCAAGGTATTCACACGGCTGTCATCAGCGACCTGTTCGGCGGTAGTTACTATATGGACGCTACGCGCGAGAAAGTGCTGCCGGCCAACAATCCTAACGCAGCCGACATGAATTGGGTAACAGAAAAACTCGGCGTGGGCGATGTATGCTACCGCGACTATACCGGAACGATTGTGCAGGAAGGTGTCTTCGCCAGCCTCGAGTATAGCAAGAACAACCTGTCTGCCTTCATCAACGGATCGCTGTCGTTCAACCACAACTGGCGTACAGACCGCTACTACTACAACAACGTAACGGCTAAGGACTCAACCTTGCGTCTCGGCTTCACGGTCAAAGGTGGTGTGAACTATAAGTTCGCCAAGTATCACAACGTGTTTGTGAACGCAGGCTTCATCAGTCGTGCTCCGAAGTTCCAGGCAATATACATGTCTGTCAGCACAAGCAACGCCATCAACAACGAGGCTAAGAACGAGAAGATCGGTAGTGTAGAGATCGGTTACGGCTTTGAGAACCAATATGCCAGCATTCACGTCAACGGCTACTTCACCGAATGGATGGACAAGTCGATGACCAAATACGGTACACTCGCCGACCCGAACCAGACAGAGTTCTACATGAACATGACCGGTGTGAATGCACGCCACATGGGTCTGGAGTTTGAGGCTAAAGCTCGTCCGACCAAGTGGCTTGAGTTGAGCGCTATGCTCTCGCTCGGAGACTGGCAATGGGACAGCGACAGCGTGATAGGTCGCGCATATGACGAACACGGATTTGCTATGACTGCAGACGCACAGCGAACCGAGATAGGTGCTCCGGACCACGCGTGGGCCAAGGTGAACATGAAGGGTATCCACGTAGGAGGACAAGCACAGACAACCGCCAACTTCGGTATTCTCTTCAAACCGTTCAAGGGCTTCCGTGTCGGCGCAGAATATACACTATACGACCGCAACTACAGCTACTACTCCTTCTCGGGTAGCAACCTGAGTCTGGGCAAAGAGATGAATATTGTAGAGCCGTATCGTTGCCCGATAGGCGGTAGCATGGATATACGCGCCAGCTATTCGTTCGACATGGGACCGCTGCGCGCCACTCTCGCCGGCAACGTGACCAACGTGCTCAACCAATACTACATTGAGAAAGCTTGGTCTGCCAACACAGCCAGCACAGGCCCTGTAGAGAACACCAAGGATAATATCTACTTCTTCTACAACAAGGGACGTCAGTGGAACATCAGATTGAAACTGCAGTTCTGATAATTAATAATTAGTAATTGAAACTTGATAATTATTATGAAAACGAAATATATTTTAGGCATAGTGGCTCTGAGTCTGGGACTCGCGTCATGCGAAAACTATTTCGACAAGAAATATATGGACAACGGCGACCCGCAGATCAGCGTAGTCAAGACCTACGACTACACGCTGACCGAGGCTGACTATGTTACTATCGCCAACAACAAGACCAACAAGGCTTATGCCGAGAGTCTGGACACTATCGCCAACCGCACTCCTAACCAGAACGCGTTGGCTCGCGTAGCAGAGCAACATTGCTTCAACGAGACAGCGTCGGCAGATATGTACGTGCCAGCATTCATCTACAGCAAGTATCCTCATCTGGATCCGGGTTCTACCTTCAACGTCACCTATCGTACCTACGACGGACTGCCGGCATACATCCGAATGCTGAACAATACCATCCGTTATACGCTGAGCGAAACGGACTATGCGAAGATATGGGGCAAAGAGGGCATACCATACCTGTCACCGTCGGTGGTGGACAAAGTGACTGACGTTTTGCCGCAGATAGACGACGACATGTGCGTAGGCGTAGTATATAACTACAGCAGTAAGGAGCAGGATGCAGGCGGCAAGATAGAGGAACAACGCGAAGTGCTCTATCTGTTCAAGGACGGTATGGAATGGGTGAAATATTCCAGCGAGACACCGCTGCGTATCATGCCGGACAATGTGAACGGACAGGCCATCAACTATCTGCACAACAGCTACCCATATGCTACGGAGAACCAGATAGTAGCGCTGATGAACTACAACACCAAGACCTCACTATACGAAGCTACCGAATATAAGTTCAACGGCTCGGAGTGGGTAGCTAATACCGGTATTATCGAAGAAGTGATGTCTTTCGTTCTCGCCAGCGGTTGGTCGGCTAACCTCTCCACCTACTACAAGCAGGCCGTTGCAGGCGAAGGCAACCAAGGCAAACTCACCACGCAGGAGTTTGACCTGGAGGAAGGCATATCCTATATCTGGAAGTTTGACAACACCTACGGCATGAAGGGAACGGCATATTATAGCGGTCCTCACTCGGGCGAAGGATGGTTCGTTACTCCGACTATCAAACTGAAGAACTCCACCTCTCCGGCCCTCAGCTTTGACCACGCTATCAACTATGGTCCGCTGGATGGCACACTCAAAGACCAAGTTTCGGTATGGGTATCTACAGACTATACAGACGATGTGCGTACGGCCACTTGGACCCAACTGCCATGGAATGAGTTTGACGGCACAACCGGTTTGATGGATTCCTTCAGTTGGACCTTCTATAACAGCGGTCGTATGGACCTGAGCGCTTGGAACAATCAGAAGATTGTTATCGGTTTCCGCTACAAGAGCGTTGCCGGACAGACATGCTGCACTTGGGAAGTAAAGAATATTCTGGTCAACGAACCGGAAGAGAATTGATACGATGAAGAAGATATTTCACGTCATATGCGTGCTTGTATTGTCCACCTTGTCCGTTTGGGCGGTGGACATGCAAGCCCATATGGGCACATCAGAGGCACAAGCCGCATACTCCGCTTACCTCAACAAGCAGTCAGCCTACTACACCGACGCTTATTCGCCAGAGGTTTTGCGTGCGCTATACGGCAACGACCTCTTCGGTGCGCTCAATGCGCTGATGGGAAGTACCAGTAATATCGGTAATAGTTCTTTCAGTTATAAGTCGCTCCGCAATGCATATGTCAATGTAGACAGAGACCTGAACATCAGCGGCAATATCATCGGCTACTACGACGGTCGCACGATGGATGG
>JAILDU010000084.1 GCA_024689005.1 Paludibacteraceae bacterium | reverse complement strand
AACGACGATATTTGAGGACGCTTATTATTGTTATGTTCCCCTCCGTAAAAATAAGGAGTTTCAGTGTAATCCATATCAGCACAATGCTTTGCATTCCAAACAACACTTGTCAAAGCGGAACAGCCTTCGGATACACTCTTTCCAATGCCGGTAATGTTACTGCCTATTGAAATACTTGTTAGTTTAGAGCAACCATCAAAAGCATAATTGTTAATGTAGGTAACTTTATACACTTCTGACTCATATTCTACCGTAGCGGGAATAATAACGTTCGTCAAACCGGAATAATCAGCATACTCCCAATCATCTACTGTCCCAAAATTACTGACCACCTCCGCAGTTTTGTTTGAAGTGTCCAGATCGTACCATAAATCGCCGATTTTTACTACTTCAGCAAATAACGTTGTGCTGCAGACAAGCGCAGCAAGAACAGATAATACTTTACGCATATATTGCAATCAGATAATATAATTATGTCGTTTTTTATTTTATTATTTATCGTCATAGTGACCATAAGCAGTTAGAACCAGCACAATCACCTGATTCTCTATGATTCGATAGACCAAACGGTGCTTTTTTGTTATCTCACGACTCCAACGCCCTTCCGGTTTGCCTTTCAACGAATCTCATATAGCATAGCCGCACCGTTTAAGCATATCCTCTAATGATTCACCGGGTTGTTGTGTGGTGTATTCGCCACGAGCATATTGTTGCTCGGCCTTCTCAACACGGGCCAAAAACTCTTCTTTACTCATCAAAATCGGGTCTTCGGTCATTTGTTTAACCACACGACGAAGATACTTGGCAACTTTGTCAAGTCTATTTTCATCTTTGGCAATAATTCCGAGATTGCGAAGAATATCAGCATCCAATTGTGCGGTTGTCATAATTACCTCCATTTTAATAATCGGCTGCAAAGGTACTGCTTTTTTCTGACATGTGCAAATTTAATTAATAAAAACCGAGCGCAGGCTTTGTTTTCCTGCGCTCAGACACTATCTTTCGAAAAATACTCTCGGGTCATTTCCGAGACGTTTGAGAGACATTTCCGAGACATTTACAATATTTCTACCTGATTATATTGCAAGATTTATTTAATTCTATAGAACCTTGGGCAATCGATAACAAAAAATATTGGCTCATATAAATCATATCCTCTCAGAGTTAGGAGGTCATGGTCATCATCATATCGGAAGAAGGCTACAATCTCAGTCGCATCTTGATAAGTGTGATTGTTCGGGTATATATAAATCTCATCATCATTGATTATAAGATAGTGCAAATCCGTTCTTACTGTATCCATTTCGTAGTAATTTCCGACTTCAACTACTCCTCCGTCCGGATCAAAATAAAAAGTCCAAGTTGGGCGAGTTGAATCAATCGGAAGGGCGGCGTAAGTATGACCGATAACTTTGCACGCTTTGTCCTTCAAACAGCCACTAAAACTTAATACAAGTCCTAATACTGCACAAAAAATTATAACTGATTTTCTCATAACGTTTTCAATAATTATTTATCTCCAAGAATTTTTATACTTTTAAATTAAATTTCTATTATCGTTCTGTATCCGTCTCGTACCTCTGGGGTTGACATTTCTTACACTTTTCCCGATTGCTTTACAACCGGGGTTAAGGTAGCGTGAGAGTCGCTTAAGAGTCGCTGAATAACCTAGGTATCTCCTAGGTATCACCTAGGTATCACCTAGGTCGTTATCGTAATCGACAGTCAAATAACAGTCAATAATACAAGCCATCAATATCTATATAATTGGTATGGTCAAATTTGGCAAAACTATTTTTCCGTCTTAAAACTCTATTTCTATACCGCCGACGATGTTGCGGGCGAGAGGGTAAGCCTCGATATACATGCCCAGAAGAGCATCAGCAGAGGAAGTGAGGCTGACCTCGGGATTCATGCCGGAGAACTTAGTTGCTGTAGCGACATTGTCTGCCGAGACAAATACGCGACATTTGCTCAAATATTTCTTCGGGATGAGCGTTGCACAGAAATCGTAACTGAGCGTTATATTCTTCAAGCGGAAGAAACTGCCATCCTCCAAGTAACGGGACGAGACCTGATTAGAGTATTTGTTACCATTCGGCACTGCTTTCGGGTGTGTTGCTATATCGCCCGGCTGAGTCCAACGACTCCACCCAAGGCGGTTATTCTCCATGGAGAGTTGGTTGTAACCAAGGTACGCGCCATCGGCATCATTAGCATGACGGGTATAATTGTAAATCTTATTGCCGTAAGTGAAATTGGTATTGATGCTTAGGGCAAGGCCTTTCCAACTAAGTTGCGTATTCAGCCCTCCGAAGAAGAGCGGTGTAGCCTTACCGACTGCCGTCTCCGTTGCTTTGCCATAATCATTTGTAGTCGCTTTATTACCCTCTGCATCAACAACATACCACAACGGGTCGCCATTCTCAGGATCAACTCCTGCCCACTCTCTCAGATACCAAGTACAGAAGTCTTGGTTTTCCTTGTTTTCTTGCTGAACATAGGAGGCTCTTCTGGACATGTATCTGCCTTCAGGAAGTTCTGTTATTGTATTTTGGTTGAAGGCAATATTGAAGCCTATATTCCAACGCAAGTCATTCATATTGAGGACCTGCGCATTGAGACGATACTCGATACCGCGATTACGCATCTTGCCTGCATTCTGCGTAACGGAATAAAAACTAGAAGAAGGTGCTCCGGCGACAGGTATCAACAAATTTGTATTGTTGGTTTGGTAGAGGTCGATGGACATATCGATACGATTGATGAAAGCGAGGTCAATGCCTGCAGTGACAGTATTCGCATATTCCCAACCAATATTGCTTGCTACACGAGACGGATACGCAACACTCGCTCCCGGATTATAGTGAGAACTCGACGAACTCAACAAGTAATCCGAACGATAATCAGAAGCACTATTGTTGCCCGAAATACCATAATTGGCGCGCAGTTTGAGGAAACTAACTATATTCTGTCCTTGCATGAAGGCCTCGTTGCTGATCAGCCATGCAGCAGAGACAGACGGGAAATGGCCATATCGATTCATAGGAGCAAAATGCGAGTTTGCTTCGCAACGATAAGCTACATTAACAAAGTAACGCTTGGCATAGTCATAACTTGCTTGAGCAAACACGCCAAATCTTTCGCGGATAGTTCTGTTCCACGCACCTCCAAAGAGAGTTGGTGTGATTACATTCATATTTTGCACTGAATTAGAATATTCTCCTTCTTTGTTACAATGTTGGCTTTCCCATCTACTAAATTCTCCGCCCAGCAAACCACTAACCGAATGGTCACCCCAACTATACGCAGCCCTCAAGATGTTGGTAGTAATAAAACTCCAACCGCGTTGGAAGCCCAAACTCTGGCAACCATCCTTGTACTCTGTATCATACGTGCGCGGGTCAACATGAAACTCCGAATTAGATGTGTTTATATCACAATTATTGGTTGATGTAAAATGCAGCCAATCGGTGATATGGAAGTTGAGTTGGAGCGAAAGAGCGCCGAAACTATTATTGGTCTTATCGTAATTGTACTGCGCACTATGCAGAGCATTCCATGTCTCGCTGCTCCACCATTTGCTTCCGTTATCCGAACGGGTACCATGGTCAATACGAAGATATCTGTCGCTCACGCTACCATCCGGATTATACTCATACGGACAATCCCACGGCATCTTGTAGAAAGCATCGTCCAGCATCGTCCAACTATACGGTCGATTGGTCTTTGAACTGGCGAAATCAATCTTAATATTCATATCCAGCCATTTGCAAGCGTTGATCTTCAGCGCTGCATGGCCGGCTAACTTTTGCATGCCGGTTGTCTTTAGAGTTCCTTTTTCTCCGAAGTAATCCAGGGACACATAGTAGCCGACCTTCTTGCCGCCACCGGAGACGGAGGCGAAATAATTCTGCACAAGGCCTGTACTGAAGAACTCGTTCAGCCAGTTATAGTCTGCCATTTCGCTCAAAGCAGGGTAATTCGCGTTGAAGTCAGCTCCAGACATTCCCATATTGAGATATAGCGACTTGTGGTAATCATACAATTCCTCGGAATCCATCATTCGGTAATTGCCGAACAACGGCATACTGCCTCCTGCTCTTGCACGCAGAGTGACGTGCGGTTTCTGATTGAGATGGCCCTGCTTGGTCGTAACAACAATAACGCTGGTTGCGGCGCCGTAGATACCCGCGGAGCCTGCATCCTTGAGAACAGCGACCGACTCGACATCATTCGGATGGAAAGTGCCACCAATGACTCCGTCCACCACATAGATGGGTGTAGAGCCGGAACGGATGGAATTGAGTCCGCGCATAATCATTTCTGCAGACGAACCGGGTTGCCCGGTCGAGTTGATTACTTGCAGACCTGCCACTTTGCCTTGCAGCAGAGAATTGAAATCGTTGGTGGTGATGTCGTTCAACTCATCAGCGGAGAGAATTACGACGGCAGAATTGATGTCCGCTTTGTTCACCTCGGTATAACCGAGAGAGATAGTTTGTTCTGTAGATTCAGCAATAGAATCAGTAACATTGATTTCGGCATTGACCATAACGGCACATGCCATGCATAAGAAGATTGTTGGTACCCGTTTCATTTTATTTAAATATTCTTATTGCGATTTTACGCAAAAATACAATCAGACGCGTTCATTTTTTTAAATCGGGTGCAAAGGTACAAAAAAATACCGAAATGCACAAGTTTTCAAAAAAAAAAAACTTTTTGCTCTATTTTATGCTTTCGTACCATTTCGTTATTACGGATTAAGAGCAGACCAGAAGCAGGCGTAAGGTCTGCGCAACATCAGCGTAAGGTCTGCTGATTTATATTGGTTAGAGAAAAACCTAAAACACATTTATTTCAGATAGGTGTGAGATACGAATGGGGACACTCACAAAAGAATCCGCCTGCAGCGATGCAGACGGATTCTCAATTATATCTTGTAATTTGTGTATTATCATTTCTTATGATGCAACCAAGACTCATTACCTTAAAAATAGAGTTTTACTAAGTAACCTTATAAACTGTCTAATACTCGTTTTTTTGCAATCAGGACTTAATAAACTTATCTTCTAAGAGTAGCTTGTAGTTGTGCTATATGCTGTCTCATCACCGGATCGTATTCCAATTGGTCTCGAACGATAGAAATAGAGTGTAGAACAGTAGCGTGTGTGCGTCGTCCCATCTGGAATCCTATTTCTGCGAGTGAGCTTTTGGTCAGTTGTTTGCTCAGATAGACTGCAACGTGTCGTGCTTGTGTGATGTCGCGGCTTCTATTTTGCGCCATGAGAGCTTTTTCCGGGATATTGTAGTGTTCTGCGACAGCCTCCATGACATCTCGAACAGTAGTCTCTTGCGGCTGGATGGCAACTATGTGACTCACCACTTGTTCTGCCAGTTGAAGGTCAATCTCTCTATCGGTGAGCGTTGAGTGCGCCAACAGCGATGCAAGTATTCCTTCGAGGTCACGAACGGAGTCGCGAACGTTCTGCGCAATGAAATCAACTACTTCGTCACTCAGTTGAATTCCATCGCGCAACATCTTGCTACGCAGTATATCGTGTCTCAACTGATAGTCCGGTCGTGCTATCTCGGCAGTCAATCCGTACTTGAAGCGAGTGAGCAAGCGATCCTCTATATCCTTCAGGTCCACCGGCGCACGGTCGCTGGTAAAGATCAGTTGCTTGCGGCTCTGCTGGAGATAATTGAATATATGGAAGAATGTATCCTGGGTACCCTTGAGTCCGGCGAAATACTGTATATCATCTACGATGAGCACATCTACCGACTGATAGAAATTGAGGAAATCAGGAATACGGTTGGACTTGGTAGCGTCCTGGTATTGCAATTTGAACGTATTGGCACTAACATATAGAACGCGTGCGTGCGGGTTGATTACGCGCGCCTGGTTGCCTATAGCATTGGCCAAGTGGGTTTTTCCCACTCCACTGCCGCCGTAGATAAAGAGCGGATTGAATGCAGTATATCCGGGTTGTTTAGCGACAGCCACTCCGGCAGTACGCGCCAACTTGTTCGGCTCTCCCGCAACAAACGTATCAAAGGTATAGAGCGGATTGAGCTGCGGGTCGAAAGTGTTAGCCGTATTCGCTACGGGCATGCTCGGCATCTGCGGCTGAACGTTATTGGTCTGTTGCGCCGATGAGGGCAACATAGTACCCGCTCCGGAAGTAGAATCCACCAATACGCGGTACACGAGACGTGTGCCTTGCCCGTACACGCGATATATAGTAGAGGAAAGTAAAGGAAGATAGTTCTCTTCGATGTAATCTACGACGAATTGAGACTTAACCTGCAACATCAGTTCGCCGTTCTCGAACTGTAACGGCACGATCGGCGCGAACCATGTCTGGTAAGCACTGGTCGTCAAATTGTCGGCGAGAATAGCCTGACAATGTTGCCACTGTTGTTGTAAGGTGTCTATCGTCATAAAATTTTCTAATACCAAATTGTTGGCGCTCTCTAAGCGCGAAATCGAGTGCAAAGGTACTACATTTTTTTGAATTGACAAAATCTCCAAGCCACCTTAAAAAAAATACTTTTTGTAATTGCCGCATTATTAAGCAGTTAGATATAAACAACTAAGAATGTGGGTGTTACAAAAATTCAAATCATATAACTTGCTGATTTATAGCAAGTTTGATTTTTGCAATAGGTTATTGCATTTTTATGTTAAAAAAACCCGTAACACGCGTAAAACATGCATGTTACGGGTTGTTGAAAATATTTATTATTTATACAAATTCTAAATTAAAAATACGTTTTTTTATTGTCTATTTTCAACCAAAACGTTTATTATTTGTCCTTTTTGCCAAAAACAGAGAATTGTACGTAACGTTTTGGATGGTTTTTGAGGTCATTTAGTAACGAATCGGCAGACACGACTGTAGCGTCTAAATGGTCATAAAGTGACTTATTGTATATCAATTGTCCAAGAGTTCCGTTCTGAGAACGAACATCCGTAACGAGTCCGTTCACATTGTCCACTGCATTGTCAACGCGAGCCACAGTTGCCTTGATATCAGCATCTTTGATATCAGCGACCACGGTATTGAGGTTGCTCACAGCGGCATCGGCGTTATTAACAATGGTCGGAACCTGGGTGCGCATGATATGTTTCAGATCGGAAGAAGCGCTCGACAGATTGTCCGATGCGCGGTCCACATTCTGAAGTGTCTTTTTGATATGATTTCCCGCCAATTCGCTTTTCAATTGTAAAACGAGCGAGTCCACGTTACCGACGGCATTGTCAACATGAGTTAGCAATTCTCCCTGGAGGCTCTCCATCAGTCCCGGCACATAGACTGTCGGCAAGAAGGAACCATGTGCGATGGCAGACGGATTAGTACCGATGGATGAATGCTCATTGGAAGCGGGTAACTGAAGTTCGATAGCCATTCCGCCGAGCAACCCGTCGGAGACAAGCGCCATCTGTGTACCTGTCGGCAGAGTGATGTCGCGGTTGATAGAAATGTCGATAGTGAAAGCGCTGTCGGCAGTAAAGTCGTAGTGAATCTTATCTACCTGTCCCACCTTATAACCGCGAATGAGAACGGCGGCTTGCTCCTCCATGCCGTGAATATTATCAAAACGGCCATGATAGGAATTAGTTGGAGAGAAGATATTAACTCCCTTAAGAAAATTGAATCCAAAGAAAAGCAGGAATAAGCACAAAGCGGCTAACAATCCCACTTTAATTTCGCGTGCGTACGGGATATTCATAATTATACTGTTTCGGTTTTGGCTGTTGTTAATCTTATAATGTTGTTTTGTTGTTTTTGTTTGCTTGTCGGATCGAAGTTATTTTTCGAATTTGGTAATCCAGCAGTCTGGGAAGAGCGATTGCAATTCCTGCTGTTTGCGCAGCGCATTGTTACGATTGGCCGTAACGATGGCATAATATTTATACAAGTCACCCACTTTGCGGCACTCGCAGGGTACGCCTTTGAGTTTAGGATCATCGGGTTCGAGCGGAACCTTGGAAGCATAAATCTGCAGCGCATAGTACGTAGTAGTTGTCTTAGGGCGTTGCTGTGGTTGCGGTTGTGGTTGTGGTTTGGGCTGCGGTTGTGATTGCGGTTGTGGTTGAGCCGTTTGTCCGTTAGCCGATTGCGTCGGTGTAGCATCCTGAGCGGAAGCAGCCTCTTCGCGTGCCTGATTGAGAGCCATCTGACGGCGATAGTATAGCGAAAAAGCCTCGACCAATCCCTTAGCCATCACCTGTTGCGCGGAATCGGTATTGAGGAACACTTCCTCCTGCGCATTGCTGATGAATCCCATCTCGAAGAGAATAGAGGGGCAGGCAGACTTGAGGAGCACCCAGAACGAAGCCTGTTGCACGCCGCGATTATAGCGTTTGAGTTTGCCGACGAACTTGTCTTGGACCATCGAGGCAAACAAAAGCGACTGGTCCATGTAGTTGTTCTGCAACAACTCGAACATGATATATGAATCGACCGAGTTGGGATCAAAGCCATGATAAGTGGTTTTGTAGTTTGCCTCCAGCTTCATCACCGCGTTCTCGCGCATTGCCACGTCAAGGTTCTTTTCTGCTTTTTCAGTTCCGAGAATGAACGTCTCGACACCTCTGCAATCTTTCATCTCCGAGGCATTGGCATGAATGGAGATAAACAAATCTGCATTGTTCTTATTGGCGATATCTGCTCGTGACTGCAAAGGAATGAAGACGTCGGTAGAACGTGTATAGACCACTTTGACATCGCTAAACTCTTCTGCAATCTTTTGTCCCGTGAGCAAGGCGAGACGCAGATTGAGGTCTTTCTCATAGGAGAAGGAGCCGACAGCTCCCGGGTCTTTTCCTCCATGTCCCGGATCAAGCACAACCACGAACGGTTTTGCTGAGAGACAGGTGGCGCATAGAAGCAAGAAAAATATATATTTACCTTTACGCATAGTTATCCTAATTAAAATCGGGCACAAAATTACTACTTTTTTTGCAAATATACAAATTTTGTGCCATTTTTTTGTAAAAGGATAGTTGGTTTTAGCAAATAGATAGAAAAACGCAACAAAAAAGTGCTCACGACGATGAGCACTTTTTCGCTATATTCTGTTTGTAAATAACAAGCACACAAAGCCACGCGGATGAGTGACTTTGTGTGCAAAAAAGAGTGAGAGAAAAAGCGGATTATTACTTCACTTCTGCTCCGAGGACGTTGTATGTTTTGCCGTTCTTGAAGATCAACAGTTGTCCGTTGACAACACGCTTAACCGACTGGCCATTAACGGAAGTATTGTCAATGCCGGCAGCGGGTTCCTCTTCAAAGATAGCATTAGTATCCTCTTCAATAACTCTATATGTGAAGTCTGTTGCATCGAAATAATCGCTATCGGGAGAAGGTATTGCGGTGGTAAAAGAAATGGAACATGTCGGATTTGTTGAACTATTGCTCCAATGGAGGAACTTATACCCTTCGATCGCGTGAGCTGTTACAGAAAGTACTGAACCATACTCATATATTCCATAATTCATATTATCCAATTCCGGATCATAATCTACGCCATTCTTCTTAAAGGTGAAATAACCGTGCCCATCTTGCGCAATGAAACGTTTGCGATATGTAATGGCGTACATATCAACGACAATATACTCATCTCCGGTAATAACCATTGGTTCCGGATTTTGCTTGTTGACATAGCCGGCATTCGGAGTAACTACAAACTTCACGTTCGTGCCATCCGGTATTTGAGACTCGTCGAGCACTTCATCATTGGCGGCATTGAGTACTTGAATGGTTGCCTTGTTAATATCATGTCCGCTGAAATTAATTGTCCAAAGGCGACGCTGCACATTAAAATCTTTCCATACATTAGCGGCTTTGTACGTATTGTAATTAGCATCGCTCACTTTCAATTTGATAGAACTGAGTGTACCGCAATTATCAAACACGTTTGCATTGATGGCCGGCGGAGTAGTCATATTGGCGGTAATCTGC
Organism: Paludibacteraceae bacterium; assembly: GCA_024689005.1. Classification (GTDB taxonomy): domain Bacteria; phylum Bacteroidota; class Bacteroidia; order Bacteroidales; family Paludibacteraceae; genus Colicola. The sequence goes on along the minus strand of JAILDU010000084.1, from coordinate 3,655 downwards.
GCAAGGCTGCTCATGCCTGCGAAAGCGCGGTCGCCGATAGTAGTCAGCGAAGCAGGCAGAGTTAATGCTGTTACTGCACTACATCCATTGAAAGCATCTGCGCCGATTGTAGTCAGTTTGCTTCCGAAGATACGATTGATTGCAGCACTATCTAACTTTGCACATCCGGCAAAAGCCGAATCGCCGATAGTTTGCAAATTGTTGAGTACAACACCGGTGCCACCTTCGGTTGCAGTTATAGCTATCGACGCATTGCCCATACCTGCAAAGAGTTTAGCAGGAATGGATGTAATACTATTGCTCAAAGTAACTGATTGTACTTGCTCTTTTATTCCATCAAAAGGAGACTTGTCTCCATCGTAAGTAATCTTGGTATTTCCTCCTAAACCTATTTCTGTAACATTGGTACAACCTTTGAATGCATTTTCGCCTATATGTAATTGACTGACTTGGTTGGAACAAAATCCAAGAATCTTAGACTTGTTTCCGAGATTGCACCCTTCAAAAGCATTAGCACCAATAAAAGTCAACGTACTTGAGTTCCTTGTCACAATCCAGTAAAGGTCAATATTCGTGCATCCGACAAAAGCACTATCGCCAATACTGGTTACTTTCCAAAGTCCATCTCCTTCAAACGAAGCGCAATTAACAAACGCTCTCTTCCTAATTATCGAACAATTAGCGATTTTCATCCATTGCAAACCCGTACATCCGGCAAAAGCCTCTTCGCCGACGGTCACTGATGTATAATCATCATCAAATAAAAATGCCTTTAATTGTGTGCAGTTTTTGAATGCGCGGTCTCCGATTTCGGTAACTTTGTAGGTCATTGTGTCTTGTTTTACGGTAGAGAACCGCAAATTAAACATGGCGCGATAATTACCTGCTACGATTTTGGCTGTGTTCTCGCCCGTAATCACGAAATTAAGACCTGTGGCTGCGTCTGTGTAAACAGTCTGAGCACTCATGCTCAAGGTCATTGCCGCAAGGACAAAGAGAGTAAAGATTTTTTTCATTTTTATGTATTTTGGGTTAGTAATAACGTCTATTGTCAGCAATTATCGTCTCGTATGTGTCTCGTAAGTGGTATGAGAGTGGCGCGAGAGTGGCTAATCGACCGCTGTAAAGTCTAGGATTGACCCGAAGAAACCCCGATGAAACCCCGATAAGACCCCGAAACAACAAAAAGCGATGCCTGAAACGAATCAAGCACCGCCTATGAGGTGGTTAAAGTAAGTACGTCAAAATGCTTGTCAGCCGCGCAAATGTGCGTGTGTGTAAGGTGGACATTGGAACTACAAAACTTGCCATTTAATAAATTTGAAGCAAAGGTACTACTAAAACTTGGAATATGCAAATAATTGCGTATATTTTTACAAATTTTCGCTTTTTTTTCGCGGGCGCTTGCGTATATGAAATATTTTTTGTAATTTTGCGCGATATTTTCGACGTATATGCAGAAAAGTAAATTTACACCGGAAGAAGAGCAGATGATCCAGCGCGAGTTTGAGGCGTTGTTGGACGACTATGCGCACACACTCCACCGTCAGAAAGTGGAGTTGATTACGCGTGCGTTCAACTTTGCCAACAAGGCTCATTACGGCGTTCGGCGATTGAGTGGCGAGCCGTATATCATGCATCCTCTGGCCGTGGCTCGCATATGCGTGAAGGAGATAGGTCTGGGGAGCACGAGTATCTGTTCGGCATTGCTGCACGACGTGGTGGAGGATACCGATTATACGGTGGACGACATAGCGGGATTGTTCGGCGAGAAGATAGCGCAGATAGTAAGCGGACTGACGAAGATAAGCGGCGGTGTGTTCGGTGACCAGGCAAGCGAGCAGGCGGAAAACTTCCGCAAGTTGCTACTAACGATCAGCGACGATATACGCGTAGTGCTGATCAAAATAGCCGACCGACTGCACAACATGCGAACGCTGGGAGCGCAGCCGAAAGACAAGCAATACAAGATAGCCGGCGAGACGCAGTATATCTATGCGCCGCTGGCACACCGTCTGGGTCTATTCCCTATAAAGACGGAGCTGGAGGATCTGAGTTTCAAATACGAACACCCGGATACGTGGCAAGAGATACACGACAAGCTGGAGGACGTCAAAGAAAACCAGTTTGACACGTTTGAGCACTTTGCAGAGCCGATACGCGAAAGGCTGAAGGGCATGGGGTATCACTTCACGATGACTGCACGTCTGAAGTCGGTCTATTCGATATGGAAGAAGATGATGAAGCAGAATATACCTTTTGAGGAAGTATATGATCTGCTGGCGGTGCGCATCGTGTTCACGCCCAATGAGCAATTGAGCGAGAAAGACCAGTGCTGGATGATCTATTCGGCCATTACGGAGATTTACCGTCCTCACCCGGAACGAATACGCGACTGGATATCGACACCGAAGGCGAACGGCTATGAGGCGCTACACGTGACGGTGATGGCGGCTAACGGCGAATGGGTGGAAGTGCAGATACGTACGGACCGAATGCACGAGATAGCCGAGCGCGGATATGCGGCGCATTGGAAATACAAGACAGGCGAATCGGACGACTCAGAGCTGGACAAATGGCTGCGGGAGATCAAAGAGATATTGGAACATCCGGACAAAGATGCGATGGAGTTTTTGGGCACCTTTAAGCTCAATCTGTTTGCTCAAGAGGTGTTCGTCTTCACGCCGAAAGGAGAGATCAAGACGATGCCGCTGGGTTCGACCGCATTGGATTTTGCCTTTCTACTCCACTCTGAGCTGGGAGAGCATTGTATAGGTGCGAAAGTGAATCACGCGTTGGTTCCGCTGTCGTATCGGCTGAAAGGCGGTGACCAGGTAGAGATATTGACATCGAACAGCCAACATCCGCAGAAAGAGTGGCTGGAGATGGTGACGACCGCCAAGGCACGTAACTGTCTGAATCAGTATTTCCGCCGCGAGGAGCGACGCTATTTGAAGCACGGAGAGACATTGCTGCACGAAGCGATACAGATGGACAAAGACATGAGCGCGAACAGCGACATGGCGATAGCACGTCTGATGAACCACTACAGCATCAGCCAACAATCGGAACTGTGTCTGCAGATAGGTCAAGGCCTGATACGCCTGGACAACATGCATGAGATAGTGTTCCCGAAGCGTGCTTGGTGGGCGCGTGTACCATTCATAGGCAAGAAGAAAGAAGACGAGATAGAGCCAATCAAGCCGGCAGCAGAACAAGGCAAAGACAAGAGCAAGAACGGCGAGGAGAAGAAAAACAAGAAGAAAGAGCCGCATGCCATCATTCTGACAGACGAGAATCTGGGCAAAGACTATATACTGAGCAACTGTTGTCACCCGATACCCGGCGATGAAGTGCTGGGCTATATGGACGAGAACGGCAAGATGCACATCCACAAGATAGATTGTCCGGAAGCCACGCTGCTGAAGACCAGTTACGGCAAACGTATCTATTCGGCGACCTGGAACACCCACCGTGTACAATCGTTTGTGGAGACTATCGAACTGAAAGGAATAGACAAATTCGGTGTGTTTATCCATGTACTACAGACGATCACGACCGAGTTTCATATCAATATGCGGCCGATCAACGTGTCGAGCGAAGACGGCATCTTCAAAGGCACTATGGAGATATACGTATATGACCGCAAGGAACT
>JAILDU010000068.1 GCA_024689005.1 Paludibacteraceae bacterium | reverse complement strand
CACGCACAACAAGTTCCGCCAGGCCGTCCAAGCTGTTGCAGCCCTCACCGAGGAACAGATTGCCGCGTACAAAAACGCTTTCGAAAAGCAACTCAAATCACCCAATCCCAAGTACTCCTATCTCCGCAATTACATGATTGCACAAGAGTACGAAAAACTCGACTAATTTATTAACCATTAAACCAAAACCTTTTAACCCCTCTCACGGCATAGAGGGTCGAACAGACAAGAGAGTCTTTCAGCGAATGACAATGAGCGGTCTTTCAGTGAGTTCCACGAACGGTCTTTCAGCGTAGCGGTCTTTCAGCAAGCAACGCTTGCGGTCTGTTCGGCAAAATGCCGAACATCATGGGTAAAGTATTTTTTGAAGACCCGATACATCATATATCGGGCAGATGCCGCCGCGGAGATCCGGTAGCCCCAGAAAGAGAGCGGCGCAAATGTGTTACCCTCTTTGCCTTTACTCCTTACTCCGTCAGGTCGCAGGCCACTCCTTACTATCCCAAGCCCCTAACTCCGCAAATCCCCGACATACCGTTGTCAAACGAAAGGATGGAGTCCTTGCGGGCTCCATCCTTCTATACACAATATGTTTCATAGACAATTATCACGCAATGCGTTTGTATAACCCGGTTATCCTGCGCTTGATAGCACCGATCATGGTCCGCTTGTCCGGTTGAGGCGGTGTCGCCCCGCCTGCCGCAGAAGACTGCTTGTCGTCGCAGTGCTCTGCTATCTCTTGCTGCAGCATCTGCTCAAAGAGCGCTACACACTGCTCAATAGTGTATTTATGCGCATTCTCTGCATACTTTTCTTCCATCAGGTGACGCTCCTGCGGGTTGTCGAGCCAGTAATCGATGGCGCGCGCCAGGTCCTTCGGATCTCCCGGACGGAACAGGCTGCGCTCGTCCAAGGCGAACTGCGGAGTGGCGCTGTCGGGAGAATTGGCTATGACGGGCACCAGTCCTGTAGCGAAAGCCTCGATACAACTGATGGCCTCAATCTCCATGTCCGAAGCATGGATGTAGAGGTCGGTGGTGAGTAGTTCTTCTATCAGTTCATCGCGTTGGAGGAACAGGAATTGAGGCTGATGTTTCAGTGTTTTGCCCAACTCCTGATACCGCTCCAATTCCGGTCCATGACCTGCGAAGACAAGTTGTATGCGGTCGGCGTACTTGCTGTATTTGACTGCATTGATGATGACGTCCTGGCGCTTCTCCTGGCTCAGACGACCAATCATCATAATCTTGATCAAGCGATTCGGGTCGTCCTGCGGAGTCGAAGTGCGTGCAGCCAGTTTCTTCTCTCCCGCGTGGATGAACTCCTCGTTGATACCGTTGGAGATGATATGCGGTTGCGCCGTGTAGTTATGCTTGCGCATCTCGTTGGCGATGAAGAAACTCGGTGCATGCACGTGGCGCACACGATTGAATGTCCCGCGCCGGAACAGACCGTAGAAGTAGTTGTTCACAAAACCTACTTTACCCAGGCCGAACTGCGAAGTGATATTCTCCGGCTGAACGTGGAAAGCTGCAGTGACCGGTTTGCCGATCTTGTTACATTCTTTGATGGTGGCCGAACCGAAGAAGAGCGGCGTGAAGACATGTACAATATCCGCCCAATTGATAGCTTCACGGATAACAGGCTTGTTCACTTTGCCGAAGAAGAACTCGTTCTTGCGACAAGCTTTCTCACAACCCGGGAAGATGAACGTGCCGGCGTAGAAGTCCGTGCCGACTTGCAGTTTGCGTCCTGCTTCGTTCTCGGGTTTGTCACCGCATAGAATGCGGACCTCGTGTCCCATCTGTCTCAAGATAGCCGCATAGCGCTGAGCAGAAATACTCGTCCCGTTGTTGGACGTGTAGTACGTGTCAATTACGAATAAGATTTTCATAAAGAGTATTTATTGGTTGTTCTTTGCCGTAGTGTCTGTCTGTTGCGGTTCAAGGGGGTATAGTCGGCGGAGCAGGTCGGATAGGCAATATTGCCACATCCGCCAGTTGTGCCCGCCTTTTGGTTTTTCGATGAACTCATGTGGCCGGTTAGCGCGATTCATGTTCTTGTGGAAGCGATTGCCGCTGGCATAGAACATATCACTCTTACCGACATAGATATAGTAGTTTTGTGTACTATCTTTGGGTAGTTGGTCTTTGTGCAGGACGGGTGAGAAGAGTCCCACCGAACGCACGCGGTCCGGTCGTACGTTAGCCACGTTCGCAGCCATGCGTGCTCCATCGCTGAGACCGGCAATAGCGTACTCTGCGGAGACATGGCAGGTGGTATCGAGCATGTCAATGAGCTCGCTGACGGCATATTCAACGGTGTGTTCGTGAGTCAGTTTGCCATAACGTAGCACGCATCGCCAGAGATTGCCTCGTCCGCCTTTGCGTTCGCTGTCCTTGAAGGGCCATTTGTTGCAATCGGGCATGACCAACACAACGGGACGGCATTGACCTGTGGAAACGAGTGCCTCCAGCGTGTCGATGGCGTGACCCAGTTCGTGCCACGAATATTCGCAACCATTGATACCGTGAATGAGGTATAGCGATGGCACGGATTGCAGGGTGGAGCAGAGCATGGACGGATTAACCTTGACGGTCGTATCTCGCAGAGCCTTAGGGATATAGATGGCCACACGGCGGTCGATCTTCTCCTTGGAGCTATGCCACGTCATGCGAATCAGATCAGGCGATATGACGATAGAGTCTGATGATTTGGCGCTTAAGTGCAGAGAGCATAGAGTCATGCTCAGTAGCAACAGGAATATTTTTTTCTTCATTGAGTTCTGCAGTTAACATTTGTTCGAATAGAATGACGGAGTTGCTTAGGCTGTATTTGTTAGCTGCCTCGGCGTATCGTTTCTCCATCTTGTGACGTTCTTGCGGATTGTCGAGCCAATAGTCTATCGCGCGTGCCAGATCTTTGGGGTCGCCGGCCTTGAAGAGACTGCGTTGGTCCAGAGCGAACTGCGGTGTAGCGCTGTTGGACGAATCGGCAATGACGGGAACCAGGCCTGACGCGAAAGCCTCGATGCAGCTGATAGCTTCTATCTCCATGTCCGATGCGTGGATATATAAATCGGTATCGAGTAGTGCGTCTATCAACTGCTGACGATTGAGGAATACAAACTGAGGTTGGTGCTTCAATCCTAACGAGCGAATCTGACGCAAATAGCGGTTGTAGAGCGGACCCTTGCCGGCCAAAATAAGTTGTATTCGGTCACCATACTTGCTGTATTTCATCGCGTTGAGGATGACATCCTGGCGCTTCTCTTGACTCAGACGGCCTATCATCATTACATTGAATATACCATTCTTGTCTCCATTAGGGCGGCGCTCCAACCTGTCGGATATGCGCGCCGGGTCGATATGGAGAAAATCGTCGTGAATGCCATTGGAGATGA
>JAILDU010000078.1 GCA_024689005.1 Paludibacteraceae bacterium | reverse complement strand
AAACGATAGCGTAACGTAGCAATAAATATTTGTTCTCATCTGTTACTGTAAATGTATAGGTAATACGCTCTGCTTCACCTGTATAATTATCTCTATGACCGCAATCATTGTACAAACATGCCACATCCAGTCCATCCAGCCAGTTACCCAAACGAATAGACGCGACTTCTCCAGTTGGCACGGTATGCAAACCAGGAATAGCCCCATCGCCGGTAGTTATGGAATCTATCTCAGAGGCACTTCTGTGCACCGTGTGACGACTTGCCATCGCACCCGGACCATAATCGACACGTTTTACGGTCCATGCAGCTCCGCCTGTACGGGCTGCGTACGGACCAATTTCGCATTTGACGTAGCTGGCACTCAAGTCATAGAAATCTATACATTGTGCACGCACAAGTTCGGGCACCGCAAACAAGCCTACCGCCAATAGGCAGTAGAACAGCGTTTTCATATGTATAGGTTTTCCGGTCATTTAGTCTTTTTCGATTGGTACTATTTCGGTTGTTCCACGTTCGAGGTTTCATCGAGGTTATATCGAGGTTATATCAAGGTCAAGTCAAAGGCATTTTTCGTGGAACAAATATCGCCTTCTTTTTTACAACGGTCCATCACAATGGCAGTTAGCAGTCTTGATTCGTAGCATGAAACAAACCTTTATGCCCGCATAGAATGGCACAATGCGCATCTCCTTAGTATTTGTGCGCGCGTAATAAGATGCAACGGTCAGTTTGGAGGCGTCTGTTTCGTTGAATCCATAGACCAATTGGTCATGTTCTGCTCCTTTCACACAACTATTGATACCATATTCCGCGTACAACGCTATTTTCAATACAGAGCACAGCGAGTACATCGTCATGCGCTCCTTATTCAGTATATCATATCCCAACTCCGCTATCACACTGCCTTGCGGTACCATCATTACGCGGCTCGTTCCTTTCTCGTTATATTCGGTATAAAAATGGTTCGGCATGTCTGTGAAGTCTGCCAGGTATTGATGATAAGCACCTGTGGTAGTGTATGTTATGCTTGGTGTAGTCATTGTACGAGGCGCGTAAGAAAACTTCGCTCCTATACCGCCGTACACTCCATTTGTGAAAAAGCCGAACATCAGCGGGACACCTATTCTAAAGTCACGTTGTGTATCTGTGTATCCTGCTATGTCATAAGTGATTGTGGCTCGTTTGCCCTGCGTATCATAGATATCTCTGCTAATCTCAAAGCCATGCATCGAAAGGGTGGAAGTTCCATAGAGAAAATCTGCGCCGATTGACAGCCAGAAACCGCTGTAACGCATTTCGTAGCCAACGCCGAATAGTCCGGCTCCGCCTCCTCTTGTACTTACCTGGGGAATATCTTCAAGCAGCGAATAATAACCGCCGCCTGCGGAGACGGAGAAATAATGCTTGGTATTCACGTTATACATCTTCCACACTTGGGCATGGACAGGTTGAGTCATCATCACTATGTATACCAGCCAAAGAGCAATATGTAGCCTCTTTGCTCGCAACCTTACTTTCTACTTTATCTCTGCACCCAGAGTATTGTATTTCACACCATTCTTGAGAATATATAGTTGTCCATTTTCGATAGTCTTGTATGCTGTTTGTTCCGCGGTAACAGACTGAAGAGAGGTGATCGGATTAGAATTGGAGCCCATCCATACATAGCCACCAAACTCATCCCAATCAGGTTTGTTGCCAGACGGGCGGAAATAGATATCCTTTATGCCTGCATGATCAGCGTCAATCACGTAGTTGAAATCGCCGAACCACTCTACAATAACATCGTTCTCTATTCTACCCACTTTGATCTCATCACCAATGGCGAGAGTAACATTCTCCAATTTGTATTCACCCGGAGTGTCAGGATTTTCCACAAAGAGGAACTCTTCTGCGCCTGCCCAGGTATTGAGACTTCCCAACAGATAGTAGCCATTGGTCAGCGCGAGAGAATCCACAGAAACGACAAACGAACCTGTGATAGAGAAAGAGTCTGCAGTATATTTCACCACAACATCTCCATCTTCCGTCAAAGTGAAAATGATATTGTTGGCAAGGTTACTCTTGACACCTGATGGTTTGTCTCCTGTTAGGTCGCTGAAGCCTTTGGCGGTATCCCATGTTCCGTCCACAGTCACTTTTAATTGGTATTCCACTCCCCCTTTCAGCGATAAGGTCATGCTGTCCTCAGTGGACTTGATACCCGCCGAGTTCCATATCTTGGCAGGATAGCCCGCATCGGTCATCAACGCACTATCGCCGGTGATATAGAATTTGGCCGAATCCGGTTCCGGAGTGCCCGGTATAGCTACATTAAGGAAGAAATCATCAGTTTGATTATTGTCGCCCGGGTATTGCGCGCGCACAATGATACCTAATTTCTCTATTTTCTCCAGATCTTCGTCAGCAACGCCAAAAAACGATTGGATATTTATAGAAATGGTATAGATACCGCGACTAACATACGTCATCTTGACTTTTTCGTCCAACGCTGTATAGTCTGCATCTCCGTCGCACGAAACCCAATCCGTTCCATAAGCTTGGCTGAACGTTTGATTACCAACAGGCACAAGCCATGCGTGAATAAAACACTGGGGATCCCAATTGTTAAAATTGGTGTTCGTTCCGTCGTAAGATATTGTGATTGTTGCTGTAGGATCAATAGGAGCTGCGGGAGAACAAGTCAGAGAACCACCTTCTTTTGCAACCATGTTTAGGCTGAATAGAGCAGATACAACGAATAAGAAAATTTTTTTCATAATTATCAGATTTTAAGTTGGTATTTTCGAGAAACTTTTTTGTTTTTCTTGAGATTCGGCGGCAAAGATACAACAAAAAAATGACATACGCAAGAGCGCATGTCATTTTTTTCTTGATTTTAGTCGTTTTAGCGAATTTTTGAACCTAAAGCACTATAGCGAATGCCATCTTTTATTATCACAATACGGTCATTCTCTATCATTTTGACAACTTTCGACTCAACAGACATATTGTTGATACCCGTCGGGTCAATCGGAGCATTCTGAACGGTCAGTTCGTAACTAACTTCTGCGAACTTATATGTGTCATTGCCCGCAAAAGTAGCTGTAATAGTAGCTGTTCCGACAGCAACCGGAGTGATGACTCCGCTAACCGCGTCTATAGAGGCGACATCTTCATCCGAACTGTTATAAGCAATAGCCACGTCGAACGGATTGGACAGAGTCGGGAAGATATTGTCATCAGCTCCGATGGTTACGGTAGCTTGGTCTGCACTCCACTCTATGTTCACAGAGGTCTTCTCTACAAAGGTAGCCGAAACGACTACATCTTCTGTGCCGACGATCAGCCAATTGTCTTCTGCGTCTGCTGCACCGATGATATCAAATGCCGCGAATCGGTAATCCTCATCCGATGTAGCCTCCACATATAATTTGGTGCCCTTAGCGAACTCTGCTCCCTCAGCAATCGGATTAGTACCATCGGTAATGACCAACGTACCATGTTCCAAGTTCTCGGAAACAGTAACCTTGTGCGTCTTGACGTAGAAAGTAACTACCTCTGAATCGGACAAGCCTTGCCATGCCGCACTTATAGCGTAATTGTCGGACAAGTTATAAATCACTTTCTCTGTTTCGCCATCCACAGTCCATGCAGCCATAGTAGTCACATCCAACGTACTATTGTCGCCATAAGTGGCGGTTACAGTTAGTCCGTTCACGCTAATAACATCCCCTCTCTCATAATAAAGATTGTTCGGCGTACCGCTTATGGTCAGAGAGGTTGGAGCAACTACAGTCAACGTATAAGAGACTTCCTGCGAATTATAATAATCGTTGCCTGCGAAACCGGCTGAAATAGTAGTCGTTCCTGCTGCAAGCGGAGTGATGTTTCCTAAATCGTCAATGGTAGCCACAGACTCGTCTGAACTGCTATAATCGATACTCAAGAGGCCATTCGGGTTGATTAGCGTCTGTAATTCATATTCTTTACCAACGGTATATGCCTTATCCGAAGAGGCAGGCCATGCCAAATGGCAATCGCCTTTCTCAACAATCAAGGTGTAAGTAACAGATGTCTCGGCATAAGTAGCATTGCCCGGGAAATAAGCAGTAAAGGTTGTCGTGCCGGTTCCTACAACACTCACGTAAACAGTATAGCCACTATTCTCGTAGAACTTGGTCCCTGCTGTAGCGACCTCAGTATTGCTGCTGGTAACCACAATATCGTTACCAAACTCCTCAGCGACCATCAGACGTGAATAGAGAGCCGGTTCAACGAACTCACTATACTTCAGCGTATATGACTCTTTCGTCCACGACATCGGCAGAGAAGGTTTGTTAGCAACATTCAGCGTGTAGCTAACTTCTGCCGGCAAGTAATAGTTATCTCCGGCAAAGACGGCCTTGATAGTTGTTTCACCGACAGCTACCAGAGTGATTACGCCCATGTCATCGATGGTGGCCACACTCTCGTTGGAACTCTCGTACGCTATAGCCAGATCGTTCGGATTGCTGAGCGTCGGATAGGAGTTATCGGAACCAAGAGTAGCGTCAGCTTCGGTAGCGCTCCAAGCAAGACCGGCCTCCTTCTTAACAACAGTCAATCGAACAGCGACCAGGCTATCTGCACTCATGTCATCTGCAGAAATAGTGATATTGCCATCATAGACACCGATAGCAGCCAGAGTAGCCGCACTTGGTGTGATAGTGATATTAGCTATCTCAAACGAGCCATCGTCATTCAGATCCGCCTCGTTGATAGAAGTAGTAGAAAGAGCGAAACCGGAAGGAGCCGTTAGCGTAATAGAGTGGCTTGCGTCCTTGGTAAATCCTGTACCGCTGAGCGAGAATTTCATGCCGACAGCAGGCGAATTTACCTCTACAGAACCAAAATCGATGGCATTCGGAGTGATGGTCAGTTGGCCTGCGTATTGTGGAACGAAGGAAGCGGCAATATAAACAGTCTTTGTACCGATAGTATAGGTTGTTCCGACAAACGATTCTCCGTTTACGGTGAGTTCGTCCAGTTTGTATCCCGGAGCCGGAGAGGCTTCGACAGTGAGGATTGTGCCCTTGAGGAAAGCATCGCCACTACTGATTGGACTGCCGCTATATTTAACTACCAAAGAACCATTGCTCGGGTTAGCAAAAGAGACTGCGTGCGTATTGGCGTAGATACGAACAACTTCTGTAGCGGATTTGCCTCCATAGGAAGCGCCAAAAACGTAGTCGGACTCTGCTTCGTAAATAGCCTTCTCAGCGTTGCCATCTACAGTCCATGTTGCGGTGGCCGTTACGTCTTCTCGGTATCCGCTTTGGTATATTGCCTCTGCAGTCAAGCCGCTTGTACTGATAATATCTCCTGCTTCGTAACCGGTGGTCTTATCCAATGTGCCTCCCAATGACAGAGAAGTTACATCGCCTTTAGCTACGCGCTCTACCAAATAATTACCACTATTGAATTCAGGGGTTCCGTTATAGTTCTTCAGTTGACCGAAGACAACCACTCTGTCTCCAACAGCGATGTCTTCGACAGCAGAAAAATCTGCATTATTGATATTCTTGCCTTTGTAGATCTGCAGACGATCTGTCTCAGAGCCATCGTCGGAGATATAATACGTCAATTGTCCGTTGCTGAGAGACTCAGGTGCAGTGCAGACATAGCCTTCTACAAATTGGTCGTTAGCCGTATTACCATTATTCGGAATCAGCAGTAACGCATCGGCAACAGAGATAGGAGTGGCCTTGGTGAAAGTGCGAGAAACGATTTCTCCCAGTTTGGAGCCCTTGAAGCCACGTGCCTTGACAGTAGTAGTCTCAGAGAGAACCAAAGGTTGCGTATAAGTATTATCTCCGCCTACCGGGTCTTCGCCGTTGAGAGTGTAGATAATATCTGCTCCATCCGTTGCGATAGACATCGTAACTGTGGTGGTCGGATAGAAGAGAGCGGGACCTAAGATAGAAGGAACAGCGATCTCAGGAGCGGCTTCGAAAGTGACGGTTGCGGTCTTGACACGACATTGTGCAGAGAAAGAGAAGACGACTTCTTGCGCATTGCCGGTCCACTCTCTGGTATTAGCCGTGTAAACACCCAAATTAGCGGAGATGCCACTTGCGTTCCATGTACCATCGCTGGTAAAGACGATATTGGTGATGACATAGCCTGTCGGGACAGAAATATGCAGATAGGAGTCAACATAGAAACGGACATGTGCTGCATCGTAATAAGTCTTGGTAGAAGCAGAAGACTTGCAGCCGGCGAGGAAGGTAACATCGTCTTCCGTTTGGGTTTGGTCGTCGGGATTATTACCTGTTGCGACCCCAAAGAAAGCATTGTTCAGGGTGAAGGTATATTCGCCCGGTGTGATAACATGGGGAGTAACCGTTACATCACAAGAAGCATAAACAGAGTTGTCGGCTTCGGAACGGCAATAGATGGTACACGTTCCTTGGGAAACGGCTGTAACAATGCCATCATTGACCGTTGCGACAGACTCATCGTCGGATTGCCAAACGACATTCTTGTTGGTAGCGTCAGCCGGCAGTATTTCTGTGACGGAAAGCGTGGCTTTCTTGCCAGCCTCTATCTCGAGCGAAGATTGGTTGAGTGTGATAGATGTCGGATCGATGGGAGCAATGACATTGATGTCCAAATCGATTTCTATATCATCAAATTCTGCAGTAGAAGCAGCACTACTGATGGTCAGAGTGCTGGAGTAAGCGCCCGCCTCGCTCGTCTGCGCATAGACGGTAATCTCTTTCTCATTATTGGCGTCCCAATCGTCCGGAGTAATCACAGTGGGATATGCACTAAAGATTGAACCTGTCCAAGACAGATTGACGTTGCTCTTGAGATTCTCGCCCGTGAGAGTGAAGGTACGAGAGACGTGTTCGCTGACTCCGGAGCCCTGTTCTACAGTGCCGAAATCGATATCTGTGACGGAAGCCTCAACCGAAGGATCAGTAGAAGCGGCCGCACAAGTGACGACAATCTTGAGGACCTGACCATTGTTGGCATTGCCAAGAGTGACGCAGAAATAGCGGCCCGCCACCTGGATTTCGTCACCATCCATATTGGAGAACTCATGGCTATTGCCTCCGGCAATGTTTACCGCACCAATACCGCTGACCGCCGTAGTGCACGCGGTCGTAGAGAAGGCAACATCATAAGTTGTCTTGCCGGATGCTCCGGAATTAATAAACACTTCAACGGATTTGATGTTACCGGGCATTGCGGTTGCATTAGAGATGAACGGGGAAACACTCTTAGTCATGAACATAGAGTTGCCCTGCTTCTTACACTGGAAATAATTGAGTGTGTAATTCGTTTCGGTGCCCGTGGCCGTAATGGTGGTTGTGGCCATTTCGGTGTTGGCTGTAGTTGTCAGCTCACTACCGATGTTGTCTAACGTGACGACGACATCCGCCGCCCGCATGTGTGCTATACTGAAAGCAGAAAGAATCAGCATAGCGAAGAGAAGTCTAAACTGTCTCATAGCATTAGTAATTGTTGTTAAACGATATAAGTTGTTGTAAATAGTGTTTGTCAAACCTTTGCGGTGCAAAGGTAATAAATAAAATTAACATGAGCAAATATTCGTAAGAAAAAGTTCAGATTTTTGCATATTTGGTATTATTCGGTGTTGGGATGAGCAGGGTTGATAGTCGCGTTAAGAGCAGCACAAGAGCGGCTAAATAACCTGGGTATAACCTGGGTATAACCTAGGTATAACCTAGGTATCACCTAGGTCGGTATCGTTACTGACAGTCAAATAACAGACACCACTCTGCTCCCTCGACAAGGAGGAGGGATGGGTAATGGGTGATGGGTGATGTTTTATGTGTGATGTGTACACAAAACAACTGCCCGCATTGCTGCGAGCAGTTGTTGACTATAGGATTCTATCGTTCTGTTTATTTTACGATAGTACCTTGTGCGTTGTACTTAATACCATTCTTGATGATGAAGAGTTGTCCGTTTTCGATTATCTTGACAGACTTGGTGTCAGCAGCCTCAGCATTGCTGATAGCAGTAGTAGCAGGTTTTGAGATAATCTCGAAGTCTGAAATATTTTTTACACCCGCATAACTACCATAACTCTCGAGCGAGCCATAAACTTTAATCAGCCAACCTTGGGAAGCATTTTCATTAACGTTAAGTTCTGTACGTGCATCTGACTTGCTTGGCAACTGAACAGAAACCGTATCTGTGGTGGTATTCATAGCATCTCCAAGCAGAAGTCCAGCATTAGCAGTGTTGTCAATTGCAATTCCCGAGAAGCCACAAAGGATATAGCCTTTTACCCAATAATTACCTGAAAAAGAATTATGCAGGCTTTCTATATCAGAAATGGTGAAGGGATCATCCTTCGAGCCTTTTCCTATAGTGTTAGCAACACGAGCAGAGATTTCAGATTCTGCATAAAGAGTACCACCCACTTTGAACTGAATTTTGTCGGTATAGTTACCATTTGCAGTATTGGTTACTGTTACATTCAATGTACCTCCAGCAGAAGTCAAATTGCCGGATATAGAGAAGTTAGAACCATCAACCAACGAAGCAGAAATGTTTTCGGAAATATTTTCTCCTATAACGTCTAAGCCCTTAGTTGCATTGCTCAAACCGGGAATAATTGTACCAAAAGCAAGATTTCCAACAGTTACTTCCGGAGTAGAAGACGCTAATTTAGTATAACGTACTTCTATAGCAGTAAAACGCAACTGAGTATTGGCAGCAGATGCTACGTTTTGCAAATAAAACTTTGTTACTCCTGTTTTATTAATCAGTGTATCTTTTGCACCGCTGGCATACTTAAATCTTGCGTCAATAGCCGTAGCGTTACTTATAACAAGTGTATCTTCACCGATGGCGGTTCCTGCTACCATTGAATTTCCATAATATGTACCATTACACGTTATGATAACGGTGTCAATAGAGTAACCTGTTTCTGCTTCAAAGGAAAGGATATGTCCTTTATAAGCACGGGGAGCAGAAATATAGGTTCCGTTCACTGCAGACTTACCAGTACCTTTAAGTTGGGTGATTGTCAGTTTGTCATTTCCGGCCTTCCATGTAATATAGGCAGGAACATTGCCTGCTTCAGCAGTGAAACTTCCGCTTGATAATGTGACTGTTTGCTGGAAATGTTGTGCCGGCGCGGCCATTGTGCTGCTTGCGAAGAGGACGGCAGCAAGAAGAGAAAAGATTTTTTTCATAATGATATTGTTTAAATGATTTAATCGTTTAAATGATTATTTGGAAATAATTCCGGTGCAAAGGTACAAAATATTTTTTACACGTGCAAATATATCTGGAAATTTCTCCTATATCAAGCATTTTTGGGGATTGAGCGTGTGTTTTGTATGAAAATGGTATGGTTATTTTGATAATAAAAGTTGCAGTTTTTCATTTTTTTCTTGCACATGTGGAAAAAAAGCAGTACTTTTGCAGCCCGTGAAATAATTTATACTTTCATGGAAACAAAGTTCATTTTTATCACCGGAGGTGTGGTCTCCTCATTGGGGAAAGGTATTATCTCAGCCAGTCTTGGCAAACTACTACAAGCGCGTGGCTACAAAGTCACGATTCAGAAATTCGACCCGTACATTAACATTGATCCCGGCACGTTGAACCCGTACGAACACGGCGAATGCTACGTGACGGAAGATGGCATGGAGACCGATTTGGACTTGGGTCACTATGAACGTTTCACAGACATACACACATCGCGTCACAATTCAATCACGACCGGTCGCATCTACAAGACCGTGATAGACAGGGAGCGTCGCGGCGATTATCTGGGCAAGACCATTCAGGTGGTGCCTCATATCACCGACGAGATCAAGCGCCGAATGTTGCGCGAAGAAGAGAAGGACGAGCAACTCGATTTTGTTATCACCGAAGTGGGCGGTACGATAGGCGACATAGAGAGCGCGCCGTTCATGGAGGCAATACGTCAGTTGCGCTGGCAACTGGGAAGAAGTGCAGTATGTATTCACCTGACTTATGTTCCTTATTTGAAAGCAGCCGATGAGTTGAAGACCAAACCGACCCAACACTCGGTGAAAGAGTTGCAAGGTATGGGAATTCAACCGGATATATTGGTTCTGCGCACCGAACGTCACCTGGACGATGCGATGCGGATGAAAGTGGCCTCCTTCTGCAACGTGGATGTGGAGTGTGTAGTACAGAGCGAAGACATGCCGAGCATATACGAAGTGCCGATCAGCATGCAGAAACAGGGTTTGGACGCGGCCGTATTGCGCAAGATGGGCATACCGGTTGGTGAGACTCCGGCGATGGTTCCCTGGCACGAATTTCTGGACAAGCAGCGTCATGCTACGCGCGAAGTACATATAGGTCTGGTGGGCAAATATGACCTGCAAGACGCATACAAGAGTATTCGTGAAAGCCTGAATCTGGCCGGTATCTATTGCGACGTCAAGGCCAAATTGCACTTCATCAACAGCGAGCACATAACGGCGGAGAACATAGGCGAGCAGTTATCGGGCTGTGCAGGCATAGTCATCTGCCCGGGTTTTGGTCAACGCGGCATAGAAGGCAAGATAATAGCAGCGGAATATGCGCGCACACACGACATCCCCACATTCGGTATATGCCTGGGCATGCAGATGATGGTGATAGAATTTGCGCGCAATGTATTAGGTTACAAAGATGCCAACAGTAGCGAGATGGATGCACAGACTCCACACAACGTGATAGATATGATGGAGGAGCAGAAGAGTATCACCCAAATGGGCGGCACGATGCGTCTCGGGGCATATGATTGCGAATTGATGGCAGGCAGCAGGGCTGCGAAAGCCTATGACAATCAGGCCATCATCCGCGAGAGACATCGACATCGCTACGAATTCAACAACGACTACAAAAGCGAATACGAATCGCACGGCATGAGATGCGTGGGTATCAATCCGGCAGCCAACCTGGTAGAGATAGTAGAGATACCGGAGAAGAAATGGTATATAGGCGCACAATTTCATCCGGAGTACAGTTCGACAGTACTACATCCTCACCCACTCTTCAAGAGTTTTGTAGAAGCATGTATTAACGCATAAATGCCCCATATAAATATGGAACAGCTGAAACATGAATGCGGTGTAGCGTTGGTCAGACTACTCAAGCCGCAAAGCTATTACAAGCAGAAATACGGCACACAGTCGTACGGTCTCAACAAACTCTATCTGATGATGGAGAAGCAACACAACCGCGGTCAAGAAGGAGCCGGTATAGCCTGCGTGAACATGGATGCACCGGTGGGAACAGAATACATGCTCCGCGAGAAAGCGATGGGCAAGGATGCCATCACGGAGATTTTCGGTCGCGTGACGGCCGAGTGGACCGAAGCACAGCTATACATGGGACACCTGCGTTATTCGACAACCGGGAAAAGCGGTCTGCAATATGTGCACCCCTTCTTGCGTCGCAACAACTGGCGAGCAAAGAATCTCTGCTTGTGCGGCAATTTCAACATGACCAATATAGATGAGATATTCGACAAGATAGTACAGCAAGGTCAATCGCCACGTATATACAGCGATTCGTATATTACTCTTGAGTTGATGGGGCATCGTCTGGACCGCGAAGTGGAGCGTTGCTTTGTGGAAGCCAAAGAGAAGGGGTTAGAGAACACCAACATAACACGCTACATAGAAGATCACGTAGAGATGGTCAACGTGCTACGAACCACGATGTCTGAATACGATGGAGGTTATGTGATGTGCGGCATGACCGGTTCGGGCGAGATGTTTGCAATGCGCGATCCATGGGGTATTCGTCCGGGGTTCTATTACCGTGACGATGAGGTGATAGCGGTAGCCAGCGAGCGCGCTGTGCTGCAGACCACCTTCGACTTGAATTGCGAAGATGTGCAGGAGTTACCGGCAGGCAAAGCATTGATCGTTCGCAAAGACGGTACTTCGTCTATAGAGGCAATACTGCCGGCACAACAATTGGCCCGCTGCTCGTTCGAACGCATCTATTTCAGCCGCGGATCCGACCGAGACATATACAACGAACGCAAACAATTAGGCAAGCAACTGACCGAACCGATACTCAAAGCTATAAAGGAGAAAACGCTGTGCTCCGTATCACCATCTATAGCTTTGAGTATCGGTTCGGTCAGTTGCTTGCCTAATTGTTTGCGTTCGTTGTATATGTCTCGGTCGGATCCGCGGCTGAAATAGATGCGTTCAAACGAGCAGCGGGCCAATTGTTGTGCCGGCAGTATTGCCTCTATAGACGAAGTACCGTCTTTGCGAACGATCAATGCTTTGCCTGCCGGTAACTCCTGCACATCTTCGCA
>JAILDU010000105.1 GCA_024689005.1 Paludibacteraceae bacterium | reverse complement strand
GGCAAAAAATCTCAGGCGCCGAAATCGTATAGACCTTGGGGCGTTGCATTATTTCTATTTTTGTTGGGTCTTGGTGATATTATTTTTGTAGTATACCTCTTTTGGTGGATGATAACCGAAGGTTTCAACCTTCTTTATATTGCATGCTCTATTATTATTGCCATTATTGGTATAATATTTGGATGCTGGTCTGGCTCATTTTTAGGTGCTAGAATAACTATTTCAAAAGAACGTTTAGTTATCGAACATGCAACAAAAATGCCAAATAGAGAAAGTAAAATTTCTCTACGGCATCTTGGCCGATATCATATAGATGTTAGTTGGTACGATATCAAGGAATTGAGAAGAGAGCAAAATTTTATGCAAATTGTATTGCATAGCGGAGATTGCTATATGTTTCCTATCGGTTGGTGTAAAGACGGAGCCGGGGATGAAATTGCTCGTTACAAACGAGTTAAACCTTGGGAGTAATAAATGAACTTGTATATGGTGCCGTGTCTATCTCGTGAGTGGCTGATTGACTCTTGCTATTCTCGGGAGTGAATTGGAAGAGGTGAAAGTCATATGAGAGGCATATGAGGGGCATAGAACGGAAAACATAAAAGGAACGACAAGACCCCGATAAAACCCCGACAAGACCTCGAGTAAAGTCTAGGATTGTCTCGACTTGAGTTCGATTTGCGTTCGAAACAAGCTCGATAAGAGCTCGGAAAGTTAAGAAAAAGTGATATGCGCGTTTGCGTATATCACTTTTCTGTTGTATCTATAGTGCGGATTGGGAAATTGTCAGAACATCGATTGCTGGCCGTCGGCTGCCATGGGCACTTTGCCTAAATGCTTATAAGCCAATTCGGTTGCTTCGCGGCCACGAGGCGTACGCTTGATAAATCCCTCTTTGATCAGATACGGCTCGTACACATCTTCTATCGTGCCGGCATCTTCTCCCATCGCGGTGGCGATGGTATTCAGACCCACCGGACCGCCACGGAACTTGTCGATAATAGTGGTCAGCAACTTATTGTCTATTTGGTCGAGACCGAAAGTATCGATATTGAGTGCCTCCAGCGCATACTTAGCTATATCCAAATCGATTGTGCCATCGCCTTTGACCTGCGCGAAATCACGCACACGGCGCAACAGCGCGTTAGCTATACGTGGCGTACCTCTACTACGACGAGATATCTCACCGGCCGCCTTCGCGCTGATCTCCACGCCCAGCAATCCCGCACTGCGCTTCACAATGCCGGCCAGGATGTCGGCATCGTAATACTCCAAGTGGCAGTTGATACCGAAACGTGCGCGGAGCGGGCTGGTCAGCAGACCGCTGCGCGTAGTGGCTCCTATGAGCGTGAAGTGGTTCAGGTCTATCTGTATCGTGCGGGCCGAAGGACCCTTATCTATCAGGATATCAATACGATAGTCCTCCATGGCCGAATAGAGATACTCTTCCACGATAGGACTGAGACGATGTATCTCGTCGATGAAGAGCACATCGTTCGGTTCGAGCGAAGTGAGCAGGCCGGCCAGATCGCCCGGCTTGTCCAGCACAGGGCCGCTCGTTACCTTGAATCCCACGCCCAGTTCGTTGGCAATGATATTGCTCAGGGTGGTTTTGCCCAGACCCGGAGGGCCGAAGAGCAGCACGTGATCCAGGCTCTCGCCGCGCATCTTGGCTGCTTCTACAAATATCTTGAGGTTAGAAGTAACTTTGCTCTGTCCGGCAAAGTCAGCAAAGCACAACGGCCTCAGCGCGTTGTCCTGCTCCTTCTCACTCATCTGTTGTCGTATATCGAATTCGCTCATTTTCTATGGAATGTGTAAGGTGTAAGGTGTACGGGTTAGTGAGTGGCCTCGCGGAATAGCTGTTCCAGGTCGGCTATCTCACCTATCGGCTTGTCAGCCTTGATTTCGCCGTGGTTGAGTATCACTACTCGGTCGCACATCTCGCGCACCTCTTGCATGATATGGGTAGATAGGATGACTGTTCTGTCTCGTCCGAGCGAGCGTATCAGCGCACGTATCTCTGCCAGTTGGTTAGGATCCAAGCCGGTAGTGGGTTCGTCCAATATCAGCAAGTCCGGGTCGCCCAGCAAGGCTTGTGCCAGGCCCACACGCTGACGATATCCCTTGCTCAGCGCGCGAATATGTTTGTGTCGCTCGGGAGTCAACCCCACTCTCTCTATCAGCTCTTCCACACGCGCTACTCGATCCTTGCGGCCGGCCTCGCGCATCGTCATCTCTGCCATAAACTGCAGATACTCTACCACATACATCTCGTCATAGAGCGGATTATTCTCGGGCAGATAACCTATATTCTGCGGCACTTTCACTTGGGCTTTATCGCCATTAGCATCTTCGCCCTTGTCGGGTTGCCAGAGTCCGATGAGTATCTTCATCAGCGTAGATTTGCCGGCTCCGTTAGGGCCCAACAATCCCAATACCTGACCTTCAGGTATAGACAGCGTCACATCGCGCAACACCCGCTGCGCGCCAAACGTCTTGTTGATATGTTGTAATTCAACTGCCATTTTGCGGCTGCAAAATTACTATAAAAAAATGATATATGCAAGAAAAAACGCCCAAACGAGCGTTTTTTCTTATCTCGGCTACCCCGATATGAGTTCGACGGGAACAGGATGCGCTTGGGTTCATCGTAACATAGCAGTCAAAAGCGCTGCCTAAACGAATCAGGCACCGCCTATCGGGTGGCTACGATTTGAGACTACACAACGGACGTAAAAAGATGATATTTTTTAAGATTTCCTTACCATTTATTAAGAAATAGAGGCAATATTTGCATGGTTCAACTTTTTTTCATACCTTTGCATGTTTTTAGTTAAAGTTTAGGTATGAAGAAGATTTTCACTCTATGCATGTGCGCAACATGTTCTTTGTCTATGTATGCCCAATTGGCATGGGACTCGGTGTTCAATGGCAATGACTGGAATAACGCCCAGACCGTCATTTCCAAGAGTTCGAACGCCAGTTGGAACAAGGCGACAGAAGTGCTCGGTTATACCCTGCTGGACGGCAGCATCAATCTGGGCAAACTGATTATTATAGGCAGTGCCTATTCCGACGAGTGTGTGGTGGCCCTGCCTCAAACCGGTTTGGCGGAGAAGATCTATTTCTCCTGGCACGGCGGCGGTTCAGAAGGCACGTTCTCCATCTATCAGTCGGTGGATCACAACAACTGGTCTCAGGTCTATACCTCCAAAGGCAATATGGACTTGACTGCTTCCGCAGACTCGGCACAGTTGTCCACGACGACGCGCTACCTGAAGTTCGCTGCAACGGGCAGAGTGGCCGTAACGCTGAAGTCCGTTCGCGTGTCGGAACTCAAGCGTCTGGCCGCCTCCACCGACGAATGGCCGTTTGGTCAGGCGATGGTGGACGATCCGGCTGCGACCAAGAGCGTAACCGTTACATGGACGAATATAGTGGCCCGTATCAGCAGCACAGACCCGCATTTCTCCGCCTCTGTGGAGCAGATAGGTCAGAAGAACCAGATAGATCAGACCACCACTTTCAACATCTCCTATTCGCACAGCGAAGCCGGCAAGCACAGCGGCGAGATCATCATCTCGGGCGAAGGACGCGAAGTGCGCATTGCCGTGTCGGGTGAGACCAAGAAATACGACCAGACCCTGAATTGGATTCAGCAGTTGGACGAGTGCAGCACTACCGATCATATCCGGCTGAATGCCTTTGCGAGCTCCGGGCTGGATGTTTGCTACACATCCTCTGACAGCACTATTGCGTACGTAGAGAACGGCGATTTGCAGATAGGGTGCGCCGGCCGCGTGACGCTGACAGCATCACAACCGGGCAACTATAAGTTCAACGCCACTGAGGCTATCTCGAAAACTATCACTATCCGCAAGTCCGATCCGATGATAGGAGTGAGTGTGGACGACATCACTTACGGCCAGCTGCTCAACCAGGCCGTCATCAACGAGTCGCTCGGCCAGGTAGAGGGCATCTTCTCGTGGAACGATATTCGTTCGGACACCTTGCTGGACGCCGGTGACTACGCACTCACGCTGCTCTTCACACCGGCAGACACCTGTATCTACAATCTGCGTTCGCTGCCCGTAGCACTGCATGTCAACAAAGCCGTGCAGACCATTGTTTGGGACAATCAGCAGACCGAACTGACAGTGGGCACACCGGTCGGTTCAACGGCAATATTGTCGTCAGGCATGTCTATCGCGTACGCTTACACCGCTTGTTTGCTGAGTATAGAAGACAGCATCATCACTCCCGAGAACGAGGGCGACGT
>JAILDU010000102.1 GCA_024689005.1 Paludibacteraceae bacterium | reverse complement strand
CTACTAAACATAGACTTATGGAAATTGTACAATTCTTCTGATTGCATCATACGGAAGTTGCCGAACAGAGCCTGCTTAGCACCTGCAGTAGCCTTGATATCCACACTGGTCTTGCCACCTTTCTTACCGGATTTGGTAGTAACAACGATAACACCACCGGCAGCCGCTGCACCGTAGATACCGGTAGAACCTGCGTCCTTGAGGACAGAGATAGACTCTACATCATTCGGGTTGAACGGAGCGCCCATCACACCATCTACGACATACACAGGGTCAGCAGAAGCATTGATAGAACCTGTACCACGGATACGAATTTGAGCTGCGTCACCCGGCTGACCACCGGCGTTGGTTACTTGCACACCGGCAATTTTACCTTGGAGCATGTTGCCCACATCACTAGTAGTAACGTCGGTCAGAGCGTCTGCAGATACAGTAACAACAGCAGACGAAAGTTCTGCCTTCTTAACTGCAGAATAACCAAGGGAGACAACCTCTTGGAGCTGTTGAGCATCAGACTCCAGACTAACCTTCATGGAAGCAGATGCAGCCAACTCTTGTGTTTTGTAACCGAGGTAAGAGAATTGAAGAACGGCGCCATTCGGAGCACTCAACTCGAAGTTACCGTCAAAATCGGTTACAGTACCGGTTGTTGAACCTTTAACCAAAATACTAACACCGATCATCGGTTCTGATGTCTCTGCATCAATAACCGTACCCTTCACGCTGATGTCTGCAAAGGCAGCCATAGCCAGCGTCAGGCAGAGAAAGATTGCTTGTAATCGTTTCATAGAAATTATTAATTATTGGGTTAAAATGATTATTGCTTATTTATCTTCAGTCACCTTCAGCAGATAGTTTCTCTCGAAAGATACTTCGATCTTCGGATTAGCTCCATCCACCTTGAATTCACGCGGTTGGTCTGCAGTATATTCTACTGCTGTATAAGTCTTGTTCTTATCCAAGCCACGTAACTCAATAGTACCGGTATAAGTCGGTTCAGCTACTTCTGCTTTATCCACATGAGCCGGATCCATAGCGCCGAGCGGTTTGTCCGGATTAACATAGAAAGCATAGTAGAGCGAACCATTCTGACGAATAACGTGTGCTTCCGGATAGTCGTAACCCCAGGTGTAGAGGTTGAGGTATTCTCCGCGAGCAAGGTTATTCTCCTTGTAGATTTTCATCCATTTCTTGATCAGCTGCTCTTTCTCAGGAGTGAGCAAGAATGATCCATCCGGAGAGTAAGGGTTATCCTTAGGATAAGTAAATTTCGTTCCGATAACAGCGCCAGTACCAATCTGCGAAGCGAAATCGGTGCCTCCGTCCGTCAACTCTACGTGGTCACCATAATATGCGAGTTGCGGAGCCATAGCGGCATAAGCCTTACGTTTCATACGCACCTGGCAAGACGACATCGGGTCGCTGGCTACAGCCTGGTTGAAATACGGAAGCAAGAAATAGTTAACTGCGCAACCGCAAGGACAAATCTGAATGACAGCATCCTTCTTGTAAGCACGAGTCTGGTCGAATACTTTTTGGAAATAGGTTGGCATTTGCTCCGGAGCATCCCATGCACTCTGCAGGCCGCTCTTTTCGTTGTAATCAGGCAGACAGCAGTTTAGGTGCTGACCATCTATCTTCAATCCATCGAAGTTCCACTTATCAATAAAAGTCTTCAACAAATCGGTAGTATAAGCATCCACAGCAGGGTTAACCGGCGAAAGATACCAACTATCCCACCATGTAACATACTCATGAGCCCATTCGTCGGTAAGGAGCAACATCTCCGGGTGCTCTTTGACAAGTTTGGTATCCGGATCTGCAGCGAGAGGAGCCCACCACAGTTTGGCTTTCATGCCACGTTTGTGAATCTCATCTGTGATACGGCGCATATCTCTGTCTCCGCCGGGGAAACGACTATTGGTATTCCAATCGCCTTCGGCAATCTGATAACCATCATCTACGTCCACCCAGGTAAAGCCAAGTTCAGCTGCTTTATCAAGCGTACCGATAACTTCCTTCATCGTGAACTTACGCTGATATCCCCATGCGCACCATACCGGCTCAAAAGCTTCAGGTTCAGACGGTTGCAGCTTGATACCCTCGTGAGCCTGCATGTATTCGGAGAAGACGCGCAATGCGTTGAAATAATCACCCGTGTGCGTGTAACGGAATGCGCGGAAACAAGTGAGCGTATCGCCTGTTGCCAACTCTACAGCCTCCGGCAGATCGTAGCGCAAAGCCATCGTCACCTTGTTATCATAGCGCTTCCACTCGACCGGCATAGAGATCATGCGGAGTCTCGGTTCGAAGAGACCGATAGCGATACCGCCATCGCGCTGCCAGAGATCGAGAACAGGGATACCGCCTCCGTAGTCAGAGTTGTTCATGCCGAGGTAGTTCTGTTTAGCAAATCCCTCTTGTACCGGCAGTACCCAATCCATACGCGCGTTGGTACTACTTGGTTGCAGAGACCAAACGACACTGTCTTGAGCCTCCACCTCAGTGCGGCACAACTCATAAGCATTGACAGTAATAGGTTTGCCTAAGTTGACGAAATAAGTCTCGATAACCTCCAAACCGGGAACTCCTTCAACCGGAGTCACTGTTTGATGCTTCTCCACACGCAAGCCGTTCTCACAATACGGGAACGACTGCATGTCTGCTTCGGCACAAATCAGTCTCTCTGTCTGCGGCTTAGAACAAGCAGTAGCCAGAAGAGCCATGCCGAGTATGAACGTAAGATGCTTCTTCATATATAGGATGTAACTATTCTGTATTTGTAGTTGCGACACTTGAGGATTACTTATACTCAGTCAAAATGCGCTCAGCATTGTCATGATAGAGTTTCTTGAGAACCTCGTCCGGCAGATTGAATCCGGACAGAGCCCAGTGATAACCGAGTTCCGGGCAATAGAAATGCTCATCGTTGGTCTCAAGAACACGGAAAATAGTCTGATACATGTCAGCATACATGCCATTGTCGGTACCAAAGAGGACACGATCCTGATACTTAATAAGGAACTCGCGCGCTGCGCGTGGCGTGTGAGCAGACTCTGCTACACGAGCTGAAATATCGAAATAGAGATTCGGATACTTGTCAAGCAACGCTCCGAGACGCGGGAAATCGTGCGTCATATTCAGGTAGTGGCAAGCGATGAAGATAGTGTTCGGATTTTCGCGAACAGCATTTTCGAAAGAAGTCATCAACTTGTTGTAACCATAGCAATTGGTGGTATCAACGTGCCATGCTACGGCATTAACCAAACCATCATTGGTCTCATCCATAGGCAAATACATCCAATACGGTTCTGCAATATGGATGCTGATCGGCATCTTCAGTTCGCCTGCTTTAGCGATCAACGGTTTGATACGCGGGTCATCAATATGAATACCTGTACCATCTCCCGGGCGAGCATACGTATCACCCTCACCTTTATCGCCAAGTTCACCAACTCCGACAGCGCCCAGCTCGTTGTGATAACGTTCCAACAATTGGCAAGCTTTTTCGATTCCTTCCGGCGACATATCGCTGTAGTCGAAACAGCACCAGAAACGGAAATGATCTTTATAAGGAGCATAAGCTGCTACGTACTCCTCGAACGGACGACCAATCCAAGAGCAGTGCATAATAGCAGTATTGAGCACACCAACCTGATCCATTGTTTTGCACCATTGAGCGATTTCTTCCTCATTGGATGCATAGTCGTGCGCGTGCATGTCTATAATAGGGAATTTAGCACGCTCTACTTTCGTTACAGGAATGTTATTCACCACTACAGGAGCAAAATCCACCAAACGGATTTGGTCGGCAGGGGAGGCTGATTCCTCATTAGTCTTTTGTGAATTACAACTTGCCAGCGTCATGGCAGCAAGCACAACCAGCATTAAATTCTTTTTCATGTTTCAATATGGATTAAATGTATACATTTGCAAAGTATAGTTCGCAAAAATCGGTGCAAAATTACTATTTATTATGTATATAGCGAAATTTTTCGGGCATGCTCTTAAACATGTTTTTGGGGCATTTTGCAAAGAACATATTGCAATTCAGTGTGTTACGAAACAAAAATCGGCCAAAATGACACTTTCGATATGTTTCGAAAAATGAATCCGAAACATTTTTATTTGCACGATTCGAAATTATTTTGTATCTTTGCGCCGGATTTTGTACGTGGATAGAAATTCCAACGAAACGTTATGATAAAACACATTTAATTTTTTAGTAATACCATGCATTCCTCATCAGCAAAAGAGCGTAGAGCGCTCATTATGCGACTATTGGAACAGAACGAAGAAGTACAAGTTACCGACCTGAGTCGGGACACCGGTATCTCCGAAGTAACAATTCGGAAAGATTTGACAATTCTTCAGAATCGAAACCTCCTCATCCGCACACGAGGAGGCGCAATGCGTAGGCCTATAGAAAACCAGAACGAGGACACGACCATTGCGAAGAAACGGATGTTCAATTTCCGTGAGAAGGAGCGTATTGGCGAAGAGGCAACCAAGTTGATCAAGGACGGAGATTTTATTATGCTTGACTCGGGAACCACCACGCTGGAAGTGGCGCGTCACCTGGAGAAGTTCAACAATCTGCATATCATCACAAATGCGATGAACATTGCCACTGAACTGATGGCTTACAAACGTTTCGATGTTGTTTTGCTTGGAGGAAATGTCCGCGTCAACAGTCACTCGACTGTAGGCCCGTTAGCACTCTCGGTACTTCGAAATTTCAGCAGATACAAGCTCTTCTTAGGAGTAGATTCGTTCTCAATAGAGAACGGTGTGTCCACTCCGAGTTTGGAAGAAGCCCTGCTGAACCAAATAATGATTCAGCAGGCAGACCAAGTGATAGCCGTTTTCGATTCATCGAAATTCAACAAGCGGAGTTTCGTTCACATAGCAGATGCAGAGCAGTTGGATTGTATCATCACAGACCGCGCTATACCGCCCGGAATGACTTCGAAACTAAAATCCGCAGGTATTGACGTAAGAATCGTATAGAAACGAAATAGCAAAACATGCGAAAATTTAAGATTAATAGGCAAAAGTTTAAGATTGCATAAATTATCTACTCATAAAATACATCCGATGCTTGCATGTATCGGATGTTTTTTGTACTTTTGCACGAAATTTGACAATACCGTACATTACATTACATAACAAAGTATATCAAGATCATGGAGAAAGAAGAATGTGCTTTTGTGCCGAATTTCCTGCTCGGAGTAGCGGGCGGCATACAGTACCTTAAGTTGAAATCAGCAAGTAAGAATCCACGTAAGACCAGCGAACAAACGCTGCGCGGCATTCTCAACTATGCTAAAGACACCGTCTATGGCAAGGAACATCATTTCGCAGAGATTCTGGAGGCGAAAGATGACAAAGAGCTATATGCCCGTTATCAAAAGAACGTTCCCGCACAAGAATACGAATCGCTTCGTCCGTACGTAGAGCGTCATAAGAACGGAGAGGCCAACATCCTCTTCCCCGGCAAGCCGATTATGTATGCCACCACGTCCGGAACAACCAAAGAGCCCAAATGGGTACCCATCACCGATGTGTATCTGAACTCGGTATATGGCAAGATGACAAAAGTGTGGTTGTTCAATTTTATCAAAAACCGTCCGAAGGTTTTCACAGGTAAGATTGTCAGCATAGTAGGCAAGGTGATTGAAGGTTATGCACCGGATGGAACCGTTTATGGTTCGGTAAGCGGTGTGACTCAGCGCGATTGTCCTAAGTTTGTCAAGAAGCTCTATGCCTCACCGGCTGATGTATTCTCTATCACCGATTACACAGCTCGCTACTACGCTATCATGCGTATGGGTATAGAGCGCAATATCACCCTGATCGTTACGGCCAACCCGTCCACTATTGTAGAGATGCAGAACAATGTCAATGAGTACTTTGACAGTTACTGCGACGATATAGAGCACGGAACGCTGAATGCGAAGCTCAATATTGCTCCGGAGATTCGTGCAGCCATACAGCCTTACCTGAAGCCAAACCCGGAACGTGCAGCAGAGCTGAGAGCACTGAAAGCCAAATACGGCCGTGTTCTGCCTAAGCACTACTGGCCGAACATGCAGATATTGAACACATGGAAGTGTGGCAATACCAAAGTATATCTGGACAAGTTCAAGGACTCATTCCCGGAGCCGATGCTTCACCAGGAGTTCGGATATTTCTCCTCGGAGTGCCGTTTCGGATTAGTATTGGATGACACGAACAACACCGTATTGTTCCCGCATATGCACTACTACGAGTTCATCGCTGAAGAAGATATAGACAATCCTAATCCGCGCTTCCTGCAACTACACGAGTTGGAGCAAGGTAAGCGTTATTGTCCGTTTGTGACGACCTATGCCGGACTCTATCGCTACAACATGAACGACCTGGTAGAAGTCGGTCCTTGCTTCGGTAACACGCCGACAGTGCACATGATTCAGAAGGTGAACGGCATTGTGACTATGACCGGAGAGAAACTGCATGAACGTCAATTCATAGAGGCCGTACGCGCAACAGAGAAAGAGTTGCAAATGCCGGTTAAGTTCTTTGTAGGCTTTGCAGACCTGGAGTTATCGGCATATCACTTCTACTATGAGTTTGAGAACCTGCAGACCACTCAGGAGCAGGCAGAGACATTCACTAAGCGAGTAGATCAAGTGCTGCAGGAAGAGAACATCGAGTACAAGGCTAAGCGCGAATCGTTCCGCGTTAAGGATCCGTTGACCCATCGTCTGCAACAGGAGTCCTTCGAGACATTTAAGGCACAATGTATCGCCGAAGGCGCACGTGACGGTCAGTTTAAGATGAATCTATTGCTGCAGGACGAGAAACGACATGCCAAGTTCAAGAAACTGGTTTTGAAATAATCGTATCGTTCTATGATATCAATTCCCCGCTAAGCGAAAAGGCTTAGCGGGGAATTTTGTTGTACGTAGATGCGAAGGTACGATAAAGAACGGTAATCTAATTGGCTACGAGTTATGCTCCGTGTTTGACATCGAAAGCTATACGGGAACTGTTCAACGCAGTTCGAACGCAATTCGAGACCATCCTAGACTTTACACGAGGTTTTGTCGGGGTATAAAGTCGCTATCACCCTGACATAATCCTGGGAATGACGCGCTAATAACGCGCTTTTGATAGTTGGGTAATGGACGAATGGGCGAAAGGACGAAAGCCCCCCGACCCCCTCGATAAAAGGGGGGGGTAAGGGCGAATGGGCGAAGGGTGACGGGTTAGCCGACGGAGCCTTCGAGGGAGACTTGAAGGAGTTTCTGCGCCTCGACAGCGAACTCCATCGGGAGTTTGTCCATCACCTCTTTGGCATAACCATTGACAATGAGTCCTACGGCATCTTCGACCCCTATACCGCGTTGACGACAGTAGAAGAGTTGGTCATCACTGATCTTGCTGGTAGTAGCTTCGTGCTCAACGATGGCAGTGGGATTAGCGATCTGCATGTCGGGGAAAGTGTGTGCGCCGCATCGGTCGCCAAGCAGCAGAGAGTCACACTGGCTATAATTGCGCGCATTGACGGCATTGGAGCCAATCTTAACCAAACCGCGGTACGCATTTTGGCTGCGTCCGGCAGATATACCTTTAGAAATAATACGCGAGCGCGTGTTGCGTCCGATATGAATCATCTTGGTTCCGGTATCGGCTTGCTGGTAATTGTTGGTAACAGCGACCGAATAGAACTCGGCGGAGGAGTTATCGCCGCGCAAAATACATGACGGATATTTCCAAGTGATAGCCGAACCTGTCTCTACCTGAGTCCAAGAGAGTCGCGCATTCTCGTACGTAATACCGCGTTTGGTGACGAAATTGTATATACCGCCCTTGCCGTCTTTGTCTCCCGGGTACCAGTTTTGCACAGTCGAATACTTGACTTCTGCGTCCTTGTGAACCACTATCTCAACGATAGCGGCATGGAGTTGGTTCTCGTCGCGCATCGGGGCAGTACATCCCTCGAGATAAGAGAGATAAGCGCCTTCGTCCGCAATAAGGAGCGTACGTTCGAATTGTCCGGTATTGCCGGCATTGATACGGAAATAAGTACTCAACTCCATTGGGCAACGAACACCTTTGGGAATATAGACGAACGATCCATCGGTGAAGACGGCGGAATTGAGTGCCGCATAGAAATTGTCGGTATAAGGAACGACCGAACCGAGATATTTCTTGACCAGATCAGGATACTCGCGTACAGCCTCGGAGATAGAGCAGAAGATGATCCCCTTCTCGGCCAGCGTATCGCGGAAAGTGGTTTTGACGGAGACCGAGTCCATGACAGCGTCAACCGCCATATTGCCGGCGAGGGCGGCTCTCTCCTCGAGCGGAATACCGAGTTTGTCGAAAGTCTTAGCAATCTCGGGATCGATGTCGGCATTGGAAGCAGCATTGTCCTTGGTCTTAGGAGCAGCATAATAGGAGATAGCCTGGAAGTCAATCTCGGGAATCTCGAGATGTGCCCAAGTAGGGACGGGCATGGTCAGCCATTTGCGGTACGCCTTGAGGCGGAACTCCAACAGCCATTCCGGCTCCTCTTTCTTGCGAGAGATGAGGCGAATAATATCTTCGCTGAGTCCGGCAGGCACGATGTCTGTTTCGACATCGGTAGTGAAGCCGTACTTGTATTCTTGCGATGTAATATCTTTGATCAGTTCGTCCATTTTGCAGATAGTTGGTCTAAATTGACTAAAAAAAGCCACTCTTTTTGGGAGTGACTTTGGTGGAGGCCGGTAGCGGAGTCAAACCGCTCTATACGGTTTTGCAGACCGCTGACTAAGTCGCTCATCCAACCGGCCATAACATACTTCTTTTGAAAAGCGGGTGCAAAAGTACTACATTTTTTTGACATATGCAAATATTTGAGCAAAAAAATAGCAATAATTTTGCAAGTCGGTAGAAAAAGAAGTATTTTAATGGTATTTACCAGACCTCTTGTGGATGGTCGGAAGCTTGTTTGGGGTAATCGATGGAGTAATGCAATCCCCTGCTCTCTTTTCGCTCGATGGCCTGTCGGGTAATCAGATAGCCGACATTGATCATATTGCGCAATTCGCAAATATCCTTGGTAGCCTTGACACGCTTGAAGAGATCTTCTGTCTCCTCATAGAGCAAGTCGAGACGTTCCCAGGCACGACGGAGACGGAGGTTGGAGCGAACGATACCAACGTAAGTGGACATAATCTGTCCGACCTCCTTGACATCTTGTGCGATGAGGACACGTTCTTCGTTGGTCAGTGTGCCCTCGTCGTTCCACGCCGGTACCCGGTCGTTGAAGGAATAGTTGTCGATGACACTGAGGCTATGTTTGGCTGCAGCATCGGCATAGACAACGGCCTCGATGAGTGAGTTGGATGCCAATCGGTTACCGCCGTGGAGTCCTGTACAGGAGCACTCGCCGATAGCATAGAGGCGATGGATGGACGATTGTCCGTCGAGGTCCACCTTAATACCGCCGCACATGTAGTGCGCACACGGAGCGACAGGGATATACTGTTTGGTGATATCGATGCCGATAGAGAGGCACTTGGCGTAGATATTCGGGAAGTGGTGTTTGGTCTCTTCGGGATCCTTGTGGGTGACATCGAGGCAGACATGGTCGATGGCGTGAATCTTCATCTCATTGTCGATAGCGCGCGCCACGATGTCTCGCGGAGCGAGTGAGAGACGCGGGTCGTACTTCTGCATAAACTCTTCGCCATTAGGGAGTCGGAGGATGCCTCCGTATCCGCGCATAGCTTCGGTGATAAGATATGCAGGGTGGGTCTCTTTGGGATTGAAGAGGCTGGTGGGGTGGAACTGTACGAACTCCATATCCTTGACGACACCTTTAGCGCGATAGACCATGGCGATGCCGTCTCCTGTAGCTATTTCGGGGTTGGTAGTGGTAGCATAGACCGCTCCGGTTCCGCCGGTAGCCATAAGTGTGACGCGGCTGAGATAGGTATCAATCTTCTGTGTATCAGGATTGAGGATATATGCTCCGTAGCACTCGATATCCGGTGTGCGTCGTGTGACTCGCACTCCGAGGTGGTGTTGAGTAATGATCTCGACAGCGAAATGGTTTTCGAGCACATCGATGTGCGGGTTGCTACGAACGGCCTCCATGAGTCCGCGTTGAATCTCTGCACCGGTATCATCGGCATGGTGGAGGATACGGAACTCGGAGTGTCCGCCCTCGCGGTGGAGGTCGAAGTCTCCGTTGTCCTGTTTATCGAAATGGACTCCCCACTCTACGAGTTCGCGGATACCTTGCGGGGCATTCCTGACCACTTGTTCGACAGCAGCCCGGTCGCTGAGCCAGTCGCCCGCCACCATGGTGTCGTGAATATGTTTGTCGAAATCGTCAACGAGGAGATTAGTAACGGAGGCGATGCCACCTTGCGCCTTGGCAGTGTTGGCTTCGTCGAGGGTGGTTTTGCAGCAGAGTGCGATGCTGTACTTGCCGGAGCGTGCCACTTTGAGAGCAAAACTCATGCCGGCAACGCCGCCACCAATAATGAGAAAATCGTATTTCTTAGTCATAGTTGATAACTATTCACTTTAGCTATTTTTAGTTATGTCGGCTACCGGGCTTTGCCCAATGCAAAGACGGAGAATGTAGCTCCTCTGATGGTTCGCATGGCGCGAAGACATGCCTTAACCGTTTCGCCCGTAGTAATGAGGTCGTCCACCAGCAATATATGCTTATGATAGAGTTGCTCGGGGTGGTTGACGGCAAAGGCGTCAGCGACGTTGTTTTTTCGTTCCTCACCCGTCTGCAGGGCCTGCTGGGGAGTATCTTTTTCGCGCGTGACATGCGTGGTGTCGATCGGGATGCCTGTAACTTCGCTGATGGCTCGTGCGATGTACTCCGATTGATTGTATCCTCGGCTGCGCAAGCGATTGCGGTGGAGCGGCACAGGAATGATGAGTTGGACACCATCGAAGAAGTCCGAGCAAAGGAATTCCTGAGCGGCTTGCCGTCCGAGTTGGTAACCGATGAGCGGTTGGTCGGCATATTTCATTTTGTGGATGAGAAGCTGAACGGGGTGTTCTTTCTCAAAGAACATGAATGCAGCAGCGCGCTTGAGGTGCGCGACATCCGCGAGTGCATCTTCGGTACAATTGTCGCGCAGGACATCTTGTTCGGTGCGTGGCAGGTTGCTGATGCATTTATCACATATGCGTTCGCAATAAGAGCCGCACATAGGACAAAGATGCGGAAACAAGACATTAAAGAGCGCTGTATGTATAGCCGATACCATATATTTCAAAAATCGGGCGCAAAGGTACTACAATTTTTGCATATATGCAAGAAAAAAGCGCTTGTCTGCGCTTTTTTCTCTATTTGGCGGTGGAATTAATATCTACATTTATGTTGGTTGTTTA
>JAILDU010000003.1 GCA_024689005.1 Paludibacteraceae bacterium | reverse complement strand
ATGGCGATGAAGTTCAGACCTTGGAGTATATCTGTGACTTAGGTGTGAAGTCGGATTTGGGTGCCGGTACGAATCCTTCCAAAGGATTCCATCTCGTAACCGGAGCAGATATCTCACCGGATGGCAAGTATATACTGATTAAGAACCACAATAACATCATTTCCACCTATTGCTGGGTGCTTTATTGGGTGCGTCAAGAAGGCGAGAGCGTAGCAGATGCCGTTAAACGTCAACCGCAACCATTGAAATGTTATAATACGTACGAGTGGCAAGGCGAGGCAATCTGTTGGTTGGGTGACGACACGTTCTATACTACCAGTGATTGTGACGATGGCAATCCTCCGATTTTCAAATATACCCGCAAGTGGGGTGAGGGCACAGAGAACGTACAAGCAGAGAAGTCGTCAAATCATTTGGTGATGATAGATAAGGCTTTGTACGTAAGCACAAAGGAAGGACTCTATACAATAGACGGTCGCAGAGTGCAATGACAAATGATAAGAGAATAAAAGAGAGAAACCTGTTTGCCGAAAGGCAAGCGGGTTTCTCCTTTAATATGTTTTTTGAGTAATATGTTTTTATGATAGTCAACAAATATAACATGAGAGCTATTTGTGTTATTTGAATCTATAAAAACAAGAAAAATACAGAAAAATTTGCGTATGTCAAAAAATTGTTGTACTTTTGCACCCGTTTTCCGCACGGCCTCGTATTGAGAGGATCTGAAAAAACCGTTTATGACGGGTCGTAAGGTGTGAGAAAACGAAGGAAAGATGGCAGAGTGGTCTATTGCGTCGGTCTTGAAAACCGAAGTACTGAAAGGTACCGGGGGTTCGAATCCCTCTCTTTCCGCTTAAAAGCAATCGGGCGCCGGATAAGGCGTCCGATTGCTTTTAGAGAAGGCAGGGCCTTCTCACCTCCCGGTCGGTGAGTTCTTATCTCACTCCGTTCGAACGATTACTGCCTACGGCAATCTTCGAATCTCTCTCTTTCCGCTTAAAAGAATCGGACGCCGGATAAGGCGTCCGATTCTTTTTTATGCTTGTGCTTAATATCAATGACCATAATTGCGAATGGGCATCATTAGTTAGTCGAATATACTCGATTATTAGAATGTGGCGAGAAGGGAATTGCAACGCGGAGAAAAGGAACTGCAGCGGCAAAGAATAAAGGTGGAGAAAAAGTGTGTGATTTTAAGATTGCGAAAAATAAAATGGTGTGAATTGTTAATAAAAACATGCGAAATTTTAAGATTGCTATTAAATTATGGCATTTTTCTTCGGAAAATGTTGCACGTGTAAAAAAAAAGCAGTACATTTGCGCTGTTTTTACACAATTTACATACTTATGAAAATACTTTTTGTAGTAAACAGTTTCTTTACTAAAGGTCAAGGTTTGGACGAGTCAGCAAGACGTACCGTACAGGCTCTGCGTGAGACCGGTCACGACGTGCGCGTATTGTCCGGTGAGAATCTGGAAGATCCGAACGGTCCCCACCCGGATTTTGAGGTGAAAGCATTTGATTTTCCTTTGTGGCAGCCGATGCTTTCTTCGTTCGGTTATCATTTTGCAGAGTGGAAGAGTCCTGTAATAGAGGAAGCCGTCCGCTGGGCAGATGTGATTCATATGGAAGAGACATTCTTCCTGCATCATGCAGCAATGAATTGGGCTAAGAAGCTTAACAAGCCGATGGTGGGAACATATCACGTACACCCGGAGAATATCGTATTTAACACATTGGGTCGTCCGGGAGGAAAATTAGTATGCCAGACTTTGGTACGTTATTGGAGTCGTGTTTTCTACGATAATTATCAATATATCACTTGCCCGACAGAGAATGTACGCGAGCGTTTGATTCGCCATCACGTAAAGGCAGAATGTGTCACTTTGTCAAACGGCGTGGTGCCGGATCAATGCCTTCGTCCGTTGACGCCACCAGCAGATTATTTTGATGAGAATCGTCCTCTTGATTTGATCTATATAGGTCGTACAGCCGTAGAGAAGGACCAGCCGACGTTGTACGCGGCTATTCGTCTAAGTAAGTATGCCAAGCGTATCCGTTTGCATATAGCAGGCCGTGGTCCGAAGTTGGAAGAATATACACAGATGGCCAGCAAGTTGTATGAAGACGGCGTAGTAAAGTATAAGCCGATAGTGAGTTGGTGTAATCGTGACGAGCTGCGCGAGATGGCAGTGAAGGCCGATTTGGCAGCACATTGCGCTTACGTTGAAGTAGAAGGAATGAGTATAACGGAAGCGATGCAGCAAGGCGTAGTCCCTGTGATAGCTACAGCCCGTTACTCGGGAACAGCGTGCTATGCGCTAGATGATCGCAGCAAATTCCCTGCCGGTGACGCGCAAGCACTGGCCGATAGAATCGACTACTGGTTCGACCACCCACAAGAGCGCTGGGAAATGGGTCATAAGTATGCCGAGTCGATGAAACAATATGAGATAGCCAATATTGCTCAGAAATTGCTTGATATTTATGCTAAGGCAATAGAGAAGGTTAAAGGAAAAGAGCTGAAAGCAAAGAAGTCGCGTTTCCCGCGTTTGTCTTCGTTCTTCGGCCGAAAAACAGCAATCTTCGTCTAAACTTAACAAACAATCTTTATTTTAAAAAAGGAATAGGGTGTCGCTAAGACATCCTATTTTTTTATAAAAGCGCGATGTGTATTTGCATAATTCAGAAAAAATGAGTACCTTTGCGCGATTTTTTTCTGTTGGCATGATAGGAAGAGTGGCGTGAGAGTGGCGCGAGAGTGGCTAATCGACTGCTGTATTGTCTAGGATTGTCTCGTATTCGACTCGTATTTGACTCGTATTTGACTCGAATGTGTCTCGAGCGTAAATTGCCACGATGGAGGTCTACAGAAAAAATGCATTCATAATGAGTAAAGAGAAGATATATAAGATGGTAGCCAAGACCTTTAAGGGTCTGGAAGAAGTGTTAGCCCAAGAATTGACAGAATTGGGAGCAAACGATGTTCAGATAGAGCGTCGTGCCGTTTCGTTTGTGGGTGACAAAGCGTTGATGTACCGCGCTAACCTGTGCTTGCGCACGGCGAGCAGAGTGCTTGTGCCGATAGCACAATTCGGTGGAGAAAAGGGAAAACGTCAGAAAATAACGAAACCGGAAGATTGGCTATATGAGGAAGCGAAGAAAGTGGAGTGGAGCAGATATATGACTGCTGAGACCACCTTCTCGATAGACGCGACGGTATATGGTGAGACATTCCGAAACAGTCGTTTTGTGACGTACCGCGTGAAGGATGCGATAGCGGATTACTGGATGGAGAAATCGAACAAACGTCCGAATGTGCGCGTGACTGAGCCGGAGTTGTATATCAATGTGTATATAGCCAATGAGCAAGTGACTATCAGTTTGGACAGTAGCGGTGAGAGTTTGCACAAACGCGGTTATCGCGTGGCCAATACGGAAGCTCCGATTAACGAAGCGTTGGCCGCAGGCATGTTGCTGATAGCCGGTTGGAAAGGCCAATGCGATTTCTATGATCCGATGTGCGGATCCGGTACGTTGCCGATAGAGGCTGCTCTGATAGCGCGCAACATAGCGCCGGGTATATTCCGTAAGTCGTTTGCATTCGAGAAATGGCCGGATTTTGATGCCGATCTGTGGAGCGATATATACAATGACGATAGCAAAGAACGTGATTTCAAACATAAGATATACGGTTCAGATGCGTCGTATTACGCTGTGCAGCAGGCAGCGAAGAACATTAAATCTGCCGGAGTGGGAAGAGATATTGAGTTGCGGCAAATACGTTTGGAAGAGATTAACGGCGAGCATTTGACTCCCTGCGAGAAGCGATTGGTGATGATCAATCCCCCGTACGGCGAGCGCCTGGCAAGCAACAAAGATATGGAAGTTCTGTACGGTAAGATGGGAACGGCGCTGAAACATCAGTTTGCCGGCGCAACGGCATGGATTATCTCGTCGAATGCCGAGGCGATGAAGTGTATCGGGCTGAAACCAACGAAGAAAATGCGGTTATTAAACGGCGAATTGGACTGTCAGTTTAATCGCTACGATCTCTTCGCAGGCAAAAGAGCTGAACATATACATAGATCTTGAGAAAAAAGTGTATTCTGATGGAACCAATATATATAGCCGATTATAATTATCCTCTGCCGGATGAGCGGATAGCCAAATATCCGCTTGCAGAACGCGATCATAGCAAGTTGCTGGTCTATAGAGCCGGGGAAGTGAGCGAAGACCGTTTCTATAATGTGGGAGACCATATTGCTACGGACTCACTACTCATATATAATAATACGCGCGTGATACAAGCCCGCCTGGTGTTTCATAAGCGCAGCCTGAATGTTGGGCAAGACGGCCGGCCGGCGACGGGCGCACGCATTGAGGTTTTCTGTTTGGAACCGCTGGAGCCGCATGATTATCAGTTGTCGCTGGGAAGCACGACGGGTTGTACGTGGAAATGTATGGTGGGCAATGCCAAGAAATGGAAAGACGGAGATGCCTTGGAATTGCCTGTGGCCAATTGTTCGTCACCCATTATTCTCAAAGCGTACAAGGAGCAACGTTTAGGAAACGCATTTGCAGTGCGTTTTGAATGGGGAGAATCGAAGGTGTCATTTGCCGAGATACTGGATGCGATGGGTGAACTGCCTATTCCTCCGTACTTGAACCGAAAAACCGAGGAGAGCGACAAACGCACGTATCAGACGGTCTATTCGCGTATCAAAGGAAGTGTGGCGGCTCCGACAGCCGGTTTGCACTTTACGGAAAAAGTGCTGGATGATTTGCGTAGTCGGGGCATAGAGACAGACGAAGTGACGTTACATGTCGGCGCGGGAACATTTCTGCCCGTCAAGACTGCCGATGCTAACGAGCATATGATGCACACCGAGATAATAGCCGTGCCCAAAAGTACGATAGAACATATCATTCGGAAGTTGGGCAAAGTGGTGGCCGTCGGCACAACCAGTATGCGCACGCTGGAGAGTTTGTACTATATAGGCAAGCAGGTTAGCGGATTGGCAGAAAAGGCAACAACGGGCGAACATGAGATACATGTGGACCAATTTGAACCATATGAGAATGTGCAAAGCGAAAATGTACTAAGTACAAGAGATGCATTGCTGGCGATAGTGGATTATTTGGAGAAAACCGGACAAGAGACATTGCACGCGGAGACGCAAATAATGATCAGACCGGGTTATCAATTTCATGTGGTGGATCAGTTGATTACCAATTTCCATCAACCGCAATCAACATTGCTGCTGTTGGTGAGCGCCTTTGTGGGCGGAGACTGGAAGACGATATACAATTATGCGCTGAGTCATGATTTTCGTTTCTTGAGTTACGGGGACTCGAGTATCTTAACACGAAGATAATTATCAATTGTCAACTATCAATTATCAACTATGATAGATACGCATTGTCATATAGACGAAGAGGCCTTTGCGCCCGATCGCGAGGAAGTGATAGCGCGGCAACGAGCAGAGGGTGTGGCTGCGATGATAGTGCCCGGAGTGAATGTGGCATCTATCGAATCGGTGTTGGATGTGTGTCATGCGCACCCGGGGTATTGCTTTCCTGCTCTGGGTTTGCATCCGGAAGATGTGAAAGAGAATTGGGCAGAGCAATTGGATATAATAGAGAGGGCTATTCGTACCCACCGCGAAGAGATAGTGGCTATAGGCGAAATAGGACTGGATTACTATTGGGACGTGACATACAAAGAGGCGCAACAGGAAGTACTGCGTCGCCAGTTGGAGTTGGCTCGCGAGTTAGAATTGCCGGTTATCTTGCATAACAGGGAATCGACAGAAGATATCGTTCGCATATTGGAAGACGCGAAGAATAAGGAGTCCGGTGCAGAGGTTACGCGGACCTTGCGCGGAGTGTTCCATTGTTTTAATGGCAGCAAAGAGACTGCTGAGCGGATATTGAAAATGGGATTCTATTTGGGCGTCGGCGGCGTGCTGACATTCAAGAATTGCAAACTGGCGGAAACGCTCAAGGAACTGCAAGGCAAATGTCCAATGCTGATAGAACGATTGCTTCTGGAGACAGATGCTCCGTATATGGCACCTGTTCCGCATAGGGGAGAACGAAACGAAAGTCGGCTGATGACGCATGTGGCGGACAAGTTGGCTGAGGCTTTGGGTGTGAGCAAAGAAGAAGTGATTGGCGCTACGACAAAAAATGCAAAGCAACTATTTAATCTTATAACGATATGAAAAAACTAATTCTTATTCCATTCTTTGCTGTAGCAGTAGTGCTGACAGCTTGTGCAGAAAAAGCATATTTCAAAGTAGCAGAAATGCCGAATGCGTTGGTTTATCTGCCGGCTCCTCCTCAGCAGGGAGAAATGCGTTTTGCGTACGACTCCGCTCAGTATCAATGGGGTAAGCAGATGCGTGCGACGGATCGTGGCGCAAAGGCGAAAGCAGATGCAGAGTATAGTTTAGAGCGCATATCGGCAGTTTTTTCGCCTGTATTCGGAGTAGAGATATCTAAACGCAATACACCGGAGTTGTGGCGATTGCTGGCAGATGCGACCTATACAGCCAATATGGCATGTCATATCGCTAAGAAAACATATATGCGCCCGCGTCCGTACATGGTGTATAATGAGCCGACGCTGATTCCGGAAGATGAAGAAGATCTGCGTCATAACGGCTCGTATCCGTCAGGTCATGCCATATTTGGCTGGACGAGTGCGCTGATATTGATGGAAATCAATCCTGCTGCAGCGGATGCGTTGCTCAAGGAAGGGTACGAATATGGTCAGAGTCGAGTGATAGCCGGTTATCACTGGCAGAGCGATGTGGATGCAGCTCGAGTGGTGGCCGGTGCGGCTTTTGCCCGTCTGCACACGAGCGAGGCATATTTGGCACAACTGAGCAAGGCGCAAAAGGAATTTGCCAAGTTGAAGAAGTAAGTTTCGAGAGAGTGTTTTGCGGTTATAAAAAGCACCAAACCCCGATAAAACCCCGACAAAACCTCGAAAAAGTTTGAAAAAAAAAGGAAAAAGCAGAAAATATTTGCGTATATCAAAAAAAAGCAGTAATTTTGTCGTCGATTTTGGCTCTTCGTAGCCGTGACATAGCGTTCGAGGCATATTTCGGACGCGTAGGAGAGATGCTCGAGTGGTTGAAGAGGCACGCCTGGAAAGCGTGTAAACTCCAAAAGGGTTTCCGGGGTTCGAATCCCCGTCTCTCCGCAGCGAAAATTTAAAATAGAATATCAATTTAACAAAATTTTATCTCATGAAAAAAGTATTTGCAACCCTTACGGTGCTGGCAATGCTGAGCTTTGGAAGCGCAGCTGTAATGGCACAAGAGGAAGCTGCTCCTGCACAGGAGACTGCTGTTGAAAACGTAGATGAAACTGCTGCAGAGGAAGCAGTAGTGGAGGAGGCTCCGGCTGAGGCTGAGGAAGAAGGCGGTTTGGTAGCACTTCACAAGACTCTGAAGACTAAGTTTATAGAAGGTGGTGCCGGCTTTATGGCTCTGACTTTGGTCTGCTTGGTATTCGGTTTGGCCCTCTGTATCGAGCGTATTATCTATCTGTCGCTCAGCAAGACAAACACGAAGGCGCTGCTTGAGAATATTGAGAAGGCACTGAAAGAAGGCGGAATTGAGAAAGCCTTGGATGTGTGCCGCAATACGCGCGGTCCTGTAGCAAGTATCTTCTATCAGGGTTTGAGCCGTTATAATGAGGGCATCGACGTAGTTGAGAAGACTGTATCCAGCTACGGTGGTGTTCAGTTGGGTCTGCTTGAGAAGAACCTGAGTTGGATTTCGTTGTTCATTTCGATTGCTCCATCTTTGGGATTCTTGGGAACCATCATCGGTATGATCGCTGCATTCGATAAGATTCAGCAGGTTGGTGATATCTCGGCTACCGTTGTTGCCGGCGGTATCAAGGTCGCTCTGTTGACCACCCTTCTCGGTTTGATTATTGCAATCGTTCTTCAGTTGTTCTACAACTACATTCTCAGCCTCATCGAGGGTTTGGTGAATGAAATGGAGGACAGCTCGATTAGCTTGCTCGATATCGTAGTAGAGTACGACGCTGCCCAGAAAAAGAAATAAGTAGAAGCCATCAACGTTCGACAGTCAGCATGTGTGGTATGTGTTGAGTGGCGAAAGTTGGATAATGAATGCTAATATTATTAAAATTCTGAGCAATATGAAAAACTATAAATTAATCCCGAAGATTACCTTGTGGACGCTGCTGGCGTTGGGAATCGCGGTGCTCGCGACCTATATCATCGGCGGAGATGGTTCAGAGGTGCATGAGGTAGCTGGCGATATACTGCCTATACCTCGCTTTGCAGACCTCTTCTTGATATGGAACTACATTCTGTTCGGTTTGGTAGTGCTGGTAACCATCGGAGTGGTGGTTGTAGAGTTCTGCAAGAACTGGAAAGACAATCGTCGCAAGGCATATATGACGCTTGGTTTGGTGTGCGGATTCGTAGCCTTGGCATGTTTGTGCTGGTTCCTTGGTAGCCCTGAGAAAATCAATATTATCGGTTACGAAGGAACAGACAACGAGGGCTTTTGGGCACAACTGAGCGATGCAGTTATCTATGCGTGCTATATCCTGATTACTGCTACCGTAGGTACAATGATCTGGGGTATTATACATACCAAACGTTTGAAGTAAAATCACATCTATCATGGCAAAGAAAATCCCACAGATTAACGCCAGCTCAATGGCCGACATCTCGTTCTTGTTGCTGATTTTCTTCCTGGTGACGACATCTATGGATGTTAATCAGGGACTGGCTCGCCGTCTGCCTGCGCCTATTCCTCCAGATCAAAAGATAGAGGATAAGGATATTAACAAACGCAACCTGCTGGTGGTTAAGATTAACTCGGCTAACCAGTTGATGGTACAAGGTCAGTTGACGGATGTGAAGCAACTTCGCGAGAAGGCCAAAGAGTTCATCAAAAACGAACAGAATGCAGATTATTTCCCAAAGTTGGTTGAAGAGGATTTCGGCGCTCCGTTCGGTGTAATACGCTACACCAAGGATCACGTTATCTCTGTTCAAAACGACGTGGACACACAGTATCAAGCA
Source organism: Paludibacteraceae bacterium (assembly GCA_024689005.1). Lineage (GTDB taxonomy): Bacteria > Bacteroidota > Bacteroidia > Bacteroidales > Paludibacteraceae > Colicola. Next base: position 18,032 of record JAILDU010000003.1, on the reverse strand, counting down.
TATCTGGACGTACAGAACGAACTTGTAGCTGCGTATAACGAATTGCGTGACGAATGCGCACGTAAGTATTTCCATAAGGCTTATAACGAACTGGAGGAAGATCAACAGAAGCAGATTCAGAAGATTTATCCTCAGAAGATTTCGGAGGCCGAACCTAAAAACTACGGAGGAAACTGATATGGCAAAGATACGTAGAAACGATAAGCGTGAGATGCCGGCGCTCAATACGTCGTCACTTCCGGATATTATCTTCATGCTGCTGTTCTTCTTCATGTCCGTAACTTCGATGAAGGAGGTAACCTATAAGGTGCAATTTAAAAACCCACAGGCTACTGAGCTGACTAAGTTGGAGAAGAAATCACTGGTACGTTACATCTATGTCGGTACTCCAACCGCAGAGTTTCGTAAGCAATATGGTGCCGAGACACGTATCCAATTGGATGATGCATTTGCAGAGACCAAGGAAATAGGTGAATATATCGTCAACGAGCGTTCTTCGATGAAGGAGAGCGACCAAGGTTTGATGACGGTTTCTATCAAGGCAGACAAAGAAACGAAAATGGGTGTAATAGCGGATATAAAACAAGAACTAAGACGAGCCTATGCGCTTAAGATTAGTTATGCTGCAACCCAACGTACAAGTTACTAATAGAATCAGAAAGAGCCGCGCTAATGCGGCTCTTTTTGTACTAGTATGTGTAGCCATTGAACTATATGCCTGCTCGCCAAAACAGGCCGCTATTTCGTCGGAAGACCAAGACAAATGGCGCGAAGGAGACTTGGTCCTGCGTTGCGGATTTGGCATGGAGAGCAAGGTGGTGACAAATCGCACACGTTCGGCCTTCTCTCACATAGGAATACTCCATTACGACAGTTTGAACAACGAATGGCAAGTCATACATGCCGTGCCCGCAGAAGGTGAACCGGAGTATCTAAAGATAGAGCCTGTTATGCGTTTCTTCAGCCCAGAGCGAGCAGAAAGAGGTGCATGGCTTAGAGTGAACTGCAACGATAGTATAGCGCGTGAGGCGGCACATTATGCCCTCGGCAAAGTGGCAGAACAGGTGCTCTTCGACAACGATTATTTGCTTGCTGACAGTACAAAACTCTATTGCACCGAATTGGTGTGGCGTGCATACCGCAAACAAGGCATAGATATTTCGGGAGGTAGACGCCATTCGGTGCCAACACTATTCAGTAAAGAAGGAGAGGGTATATTTCCTTATGACATAGAGAAGAGTGCAACCACTCTGTTTGTGAAACCATTAAAACACTAATGATTATGAAAAAAATGATTCGTCTGATGGCAATCGCCATCGCAGTAGTGGCAATGGCCGCTTGCGGCAGTAAGACATCCAGTCCCGAAGCAGCTACCGAGGCTTTCCTGAAAACCTATCAGAAAGGAGATTATGCTGCCTTGATTGACCAAATGTACTTCAAGCAGGTATTGACAGAGGAAGAGAGAAACGAGTTTGTGGAAATCTTCCAAGCCAAGGATGCACCGGAGGTGGAGAAGAAGGGTGGTATAGCATCTTATGAACTGGGTGAAGTAATAATGGCAGAGGATGGTCAGAAGGCTGTAGTAAAATATACGATTACTTACGGTGACGGTAGTAGCAAACCGGATGATTTGGATTTGGTATTGGTCGACGGCGAGTGGAAACCGAATAGCGGAAAGTAAGAATCGTTACAGCGTATGAAGAATAGAAGGCGGCACATCGGTTGTGCCGCCTTCCTTCTTGGCTGATTGTATGAGTTTGTAGATATTAGCGAATTACTATCTTGGCAACCTTGTCACCGGAAACTACTATGTACAATCCGCTTCCGAGTTTACCGTTCAGACCGGTAACCTCTCGACCGTTGAAGTCGTAGATGCGGAGGTCCTTATTTCCAATGACGGTTCCGTCGATTTGTTCGATAGCGGTCGCCTGCGATTTCTCCCACTTGGCGGTTAGAATCAGGTCATCGTCCGGCATGGTGGTCGGTACGGTTATATCCCAACCGGCGAACACAAATCCCGCGTATGTCGCAATAGGAGCAATGATCTCGGAGCCGTATGCTATATTGCCGTAGGTGTATTCTCCGCTCAGCGTACCGCCGTTAGCATCCCATACCAATTGATGTTGGTTGACACTCCACTTAGCGTATAGCAATGTGGCGCCGGCTACGGAATCGTTGTTGAAGTTCCATCTATTCTCGCACGCAGGTTCCGTGTACCATCCGCCGAAGAGGTAACCTTCTGCATCGGGATCCTCCGGCTCGGTCGGTCTCTGTCCAACCTCTATGTACTGTTTTTCCGGAGCAATACCATGCCCGTTGCTATTGAACGTTACGACATATCCTCTCTGCCCGATGAACTGAGCCGTGTAGGTATCAGACTGGCGGACAACACGGATGTTGGGCGACCAACCGGCGAAGGTATATGTGGTTTGACCTACAGCCGGCTTAACCGGGGTCGCCTGTTTGTACGAAGGAGTAGCACCGTAACGTAGTTGTTCGCTTTGGGTAGTTGTGCCCTCTACAACGAAATTAACTTGGTAGATCTTGCGGTCGTATTTATACTCAAACACGGTCTGATAATTGGCATTGACCTTCTTGGTTTGGTGTTGCGGAGACTTAAATCCGGTGAAGGAACGAGGCTCCGGAGTGACATTGTTGCCTGCCGTGGTTTGGAAGGTATCTATTCTAGCCAAGGTGTAGTTGTCGTCATTGATATTCTGCTGCAAGTGGCGCACGATGTAATAAACCGGATTACTATCACCGGTAGGCGTTATGAGTGCATCGTTTGCGTTTCCTGTTTCCTGATATTTATTGTAGTCAATCAAGATGGCAGGAATATCGCAGTCCATATAGTACTGGCGTTGATTAGCGTCTTCCCACTCTGCATCTACGTGATACAAAGGATAATTGGTATTGTTATACTTGCCCTTATAGGTAAACTTGAATGTACCTCCGTCGGCATTAATAGTATCGTTGGCGCTCGGAATGTATTCTACGTAGTAACCTTCGTGACTTCCGGAAATGCTTGTCGGATCCGGAGCGTCAAAGACTGTATATACATCCGGCAAATAGGTATCGGTCATAGAGTAGAAATCCGCTGTCCAATAATAGGCGTTGCCTATTTGGCGGTAGAAGGCCTGCAGTGCATCTACATTCACCTTCGTGCGACCACCGAACGAGCTTGTAGCCATCGCGATATCTATCTTCTTTACGTAGATGATTCCACGATAGGTCTGGCCGTTGTATTTACTATTCGATGTGATGACGAACTTAACTGTTCCTTTGTGGTTTTCCGAGTTGTTGAATGTGTATGTACCGAGAACAGTAGTACCTCCGTAATTAATGTCCTTTGCACCGAGACTGTATTCCGTTCCGTTCTCAACGATAAACGCCTCGATGGTAGCCAAATAGTTGCTGGCCGCACATTGTACACTGATGCTGCTGATTTGGCACGAACTGAAATCGGAGGAACTGTATGTAACACTGTACGGGTATGTCCTGGACTTACCAAACACCTCGCCCAATCTGCTGTTGAAGCTCTTAACGGAGGCACGGGAATTGCCGAGTTTAATGTTCCAACTCTTACCGCCAAGATTTCTGTTGCCTGAGCCGACTTTGGCGGTGTATGTATAGGAGTAAGCGTCGCAGTTATCGAAAAGTTCAGCCGCGCGGATATCAATGTCAATATCGCCGGCAATCTGTGCAGCGCTCAGTGTGATTGTCAGTCTACCATTGGCGAAAGATGCACAGTTGTCAATATTCTCGCCGCCTGACGTCACGCTAACTGCGGTGTTGGCTGCAGAGAGAGCCTCATAATCGTTGCTATTCGCAAAGGTGGCGGTCAATCCGTCGTTAGCGCGAATCCATCCTTGTGCGGGGCCGGAAATCTTGTTGACGCCCTGCAGGTTGTAGGACAAACGAACAGAGTCGCTCGGGAAAACATATGAATACAAGGTTATGTCTTGAGTCGGATAGAAGTGCTCACCGGATAAACCGACAACGTACACGCGATTGTTACTGATGTATGCCCAACCTTGGAAAGCATATCCCGGGTCGGCTGTGAACGAAGGCAATACAATACCTGCATTCTTTCCTGCTTCTTGTCTCTCAGCTATGTTGGTCGATCCGTGACCGAATGTGGTGCCGCGGGTCTCCGTGTCGAATTTGACCAGGAAGCCGTCTTGTACGACTACTGCATACAGAGTTATATCGCGCGAAGGGATGTAGGTCGAACCGGCCGTACCAATCTCTGCTACGCTCGAACCTTCCGTAGCCGACCAACCGAGGAACTTGTAGTTAGCGGATACATTGGATACGTTCGGCAGAGTGATTGCGGCTCCTGCTGCCGACTGCGTCAGCGATGAGGTTGAACATGTAGCATGAGCGCCTGCTACAAAAGTAACTTTGTATGCCTTAGAAACACCTCCTTTGAACTTAAAGGTGATGTTTCCGTTTGCTTCTTCGATTTCGGTCAGACCGTTACCGCTAATCGGAGTGAAGGATTTCACTTTCTGCGATCCTGGGAACGGATCTTTGGTCGTACCGATGTTTCTGTCGCTTCCGCCGGCAGAGACAACGGCATATTTCAGATTAGAGTTGCTTGCCGATGTGCCGCCGTAGTTCGGTCTGTTGCGCGACCATGTAGTAGCATCGTAAGTCACTTTCCATACCAGCAAACCGTGGCCGGGCAGGTATGCGTCCCATCCTGTATTCTGGCGGTTCTCAAAGTAATAGGTAGTGTTGGTTGTGGTAGCCGAATAGACGCCGGCTTGGTTCAACATTCGGTAAGTCTGGCCGTCTGCGGGCAGAACAACGTTTTCCGGATCGCTCAGTTTGGTCGGTGTTTGCCATCCGAGGAAGTACTTGTCGTGTACCGCATAGTTAGGCGGAGTGATACCATTGTTGTTGTACGAACCAGCGTCCATGATGTGCCAATATCCCGGTGTGCGGTAATATCTATTGTTGTATCCGCTGTTGTTGGTGTCGTAGTAGTCCGGCAGACCGAGTACGTGGCCAAACTCGTGGCACAACGTACCGATACCATAACGACGACCCGATGAGCCGTTCAATTCTCCGCCGCAGGCGTAACTGTTCAGTATTTTGCCGTCCAGCCTTACTGTTTGGCCGACGCCGTCGTATATATAATACTGGTGAGGCCAGATAGTACTGGAGCCGCCACCATCGGCTTGTCCCTTGCCGGCATAGATGACATAAACGAAATCTATATATCCGTCATTGTCGCTATCGTATTGTTTGAAATCCACTTGATTGTCCAATGCTTGGCATGCCTCAATAACCATCTTGTAGGCATACTGTGTTCCATCGTTGCCTGCGTAATAGGCTGAAGTCTTGCTCACGGTAACGGGACCATATACATCGAATTGCGGGTTGTATTGACCATCTGATTGATCGATGAAATAGTCACGAACCGATCCCAACGATCCATCATAATTATAGGTGTGACCGGTGCTGTTGATCATCTCCGTCATCGCTGCCAGAGTGTTGCCTGACTGGTACTTCTTATCACTGAAGTTCACCAGAATAAACAGACCGCGCGGCGCCAGGTTGACTTTGCCTGCTCGTCGGATCTCCGGCGCGTCTGCCATCCTGGAAGCGGCGCGCCTTGCACTGATCTTTTGTTCTGAAACTTTTTCCTTGATACTAAGGAAACCTTCTGCATTCTCTTCAAGAATGTTTTCGTTTGCGTCAACCATGTAATGGTAAAACTCGTCGCCGTGTACTTCGTACTCAACTTGTTCACCATTCGGATTGATGAAAATTCGCTTGCCTGGCTTTGCCGGAACGGCAAATAGTTGAATAGCCAGGAGAGACGTGAAGAAAAGAGAAATAATCTTTTTCATGTCTTTAAATGATGTTAAAATTAATAATACCTAAAGTGATTTCAGTAGCAAATCGGCGCAAAAGTAATAATTTTTCCTTCAATATACAAGAAAATGCGCAATAATGATATCAAATTTTCTACTTTTGCAATACACATGTGGCAAAATGATACCAAATAAGCAAGAAAACGTCCCTTTTGGAACGTTTTCTTGCTGTTGAGTTTCTTATGTTATGTATTTATTCTGTTTTGGTTACCATTGAACAACGAATCCGCCGTGTACATTGATACCTGCTTGTGCGTAATACCAGGGCGTGTAATAGCGACTGCCGTCTTCGAATTGGCACATCCAGTTTCCTCCGTTGGATTCATATGCAGCATTGAACAAGTTGTTGGCTTGGGCCAATATGCTGATAGTCGGCCATTTGGCAGGCAACGGGAGTGTATAGTGCATGGTCAGATTGGTGACGGTGTACGGTTTCAGTGTGGCTTCTTCCGACATCGTGTTATCCAAATACTGCTTGCTGACCGCAATAGTCTGTATGTCTGCGCGAAAACCGGCGTAGTTGAAACTGAAGGTGTTGTTGAATACCACCGACGGCGAGAAAGCTATGGTCACGTTGCCGAAGTTGATTTCGTCCTGACGTATCTCCTCCCAATTGGAATCGTAGATGGATACCCAATCGGTGTAGTTAGGTATTTTATTGCGCGATACGGTGAGGTTGGCACTCCATTGGAACCACTCTGCCGGCATCCATGTGCCTGTTAACTCGATACCCATTCGATGGCTCTTGTCCACGTTGCGGGTCAGGTATGCACCCGTATCGGAATACTTACCGGTCAGTACCAACTGGTTCTTGTAGTCCATATAGTATAGATTCACGCCTGCGTGCCAGTGTGCGCTTGCGTACGAGTAACCCAATTCATAGTCATATAGTCGTTCCGGCAGAGGTATGTCGTGTTCGCCGGCTTCGGTGAAGTTCTTGCGGTTGGGCTCGCGGTTGGCAATCGCAAAGTTGAAATACACTTGGTGTCCGTGGTCTTCGTACGTCAAACCGGCTTTCGGGTTGAAGAAATGGTAGTGACGTGTGGCGGTGAGGGCTTGCAGATCCTCGTCATTGATACCATCCAGGTGGTAGTAAACATAGCGGTATTGCAGGTCTCCGTATAGTGTCAATCGGCGTTGTGCCAGATTGATTATGCGCCAATTGGCCTTAGCGTAAATATTTCCTTCTGCTTTGGTACCATTACTGCGATAGTATTCATAGGCTGTCGCGGTGCCATACAGATCGTCCGTCACTTGTCCCCAGTGTTCTCCTATGTAATGACTTCCGGCGCCGCCGATGGTCAGGTCTGCCGGTTCGGAACGGTAGTTGATGCTGAATATACCGCCGTAATAATGGTTGTCCAGATTCTTGAAGCGAATGAAATTGGATTTCTTAACGGCTGTGCTGTCGTTCAGCATATAGTTAGGCAAACCAAACGAGGAGTATTTCTTGTTCGCCTTCATCTGCTCATAGTATCCGCCTCCGTGTGTATAGTGAAGCGTGGCGTTTAGACTCCACTGCGGAGCCAGTTTCTGAACAAGATTCAATTGGTAGTGTTGTTGACGGTAGTTGTCGTTCTGGTTAGGATAATAAGCGATATTGCCGTCTTGGTCGGTATATTCGCCGGCCGGGTTGTAGCGCCGGTCGGTCTTCAGATTGTCTGCCGACACACCGTCCCATGCCATGTAGGTAGTTTCCGTTCCGCCGAAAGCTGAGAGTGTCACGTTGGTCTTGGCTCCGTAGTAACCTACTGCTCCGTAGTATGAGAACAAGTCGGACGCCGCGCGGTAGAGATAGCCGTCAGAGTTCACTTTGCTCAATCGTGCCTCGATGCGCCAGTTGTGTGGCAAACGTACTTGCGCGCTTGCCATTCCGCGAAACGTATTGTACATACCTCCGTTGAACTGCAATTGCACGTGTGCACGCGCCGTGTCATTCAGCATCTGACGAGAGGGCAGGGTGCTCATGTTGATGGAGGCTCCGAACGATGACGAACCGTTGGTACTGGTTCCTACTCCGCGCTGGATATTCAGACTGCTGAGGTTCGATGCCATATCCGTCATGTTGACCCAGAATACTGTCTGGCTCTCTGCGTCGTTCAGCGGCACTTCGTTGACGGTCATATTGATGCGCGCGTGGTCTGTTCCGCGTACGCGAAAATAGGTGTAACCTACACCCAAACCGTCATCGCTTGTCGCCAAAAGAGATGGGGTGGACTGCAACAGGTACGGCAGATTTTGACCCGTGTTATCACGGTTCAGTTCCTCTTTGTCCAGTTCTTTGTGAGTGTCGGTTGGTTGCTCTACGCGAGCCACAACCTCAATCTCTTGGATGTCGCGTCCTTGGATCAGAAGAGTGTCTTCCGAATGATTCACTTGTGCGAGGGCACATACAGTTTGCGCCAATGCGCAATACAGAAGAAAAGTCTTTCGTCTATCGACTACGGACTTCAGACTAATACTTTTTTTCATTTTCTTCAGCAGCATTACCTGCTCAAGTTCAACGGGTTTTATGTTCTCAGCCCTATGGCTCCCCGAATGAAAATGAGAAGAATGTTAATGATCGATTGTTGTTTTTGATTATGCTTTTTTCAAAAGCGACTGCAAAGGTACAACAAAAATTGCATATATGCAAATATTGAATGACTTTTTTGTGAGAAAGAGAAATCATTCTATCTTATTACCCCTTCACGAGCTAAATGCGGAATATAAAAAGAACGGTACACGATGGACGTATACCGTTCTTTTGTATATAGGGCAATTACCGATTAGCGGACTGTCTGTCCCATGATCGTGTAAACCTTGCCGTCACGGAGGATGTAAATATTGCCGTCACGGAGAACCTTTGCACATTGTACATCGTCTCCGTGTACATCCTCGATGCCTTGGCGTTGCTTGCGAACGATAGAAACAGTGACGGTTGCCTTCTCACCTTCGAAGGTGTAGTATTTAGGCAGGTCGTTGTTGGTCAGTTCGTAGGTAGCCACGTTGTTGGTCTCATCGATGGTCCACATACCAACTTCGGTGTTAATCGTAGTGATAACATTGTCCTTGCTATCGTAAGCTGCGATGCTGATTTGAGCCAGCATTGCCTTGATATCGTCAGTTGTCGCATCGTCGTAAACAGTGATTGAGTCAACGCTTGCACGGGCAACTACCACTTCCGGTTGTTTGATGTTGATGGTTACGTTGACGTTCTCAATACCCTTGCTGAATACATAGCCCAGCGGCAGATCGTTGTTGCTTACTTCGTAGCTTGCTACGTTGTTAGCCAAATCAATGGTCCACCATTCCAGACTGTTCGGGATAACAGTGATGAGCGAATCATTGCTATTGTAAACCTCGATGTCGAGTGCGAGCAGTTTCTCTTGGATGGTAGCAAAGGTTGCATCATACATCACGGTAATGGATGTCTCGCTCGGACGGGCAACAACGGTGTCCGGATCCATAGACTTCTCTCCGAGACCGATACGCAGGGTGTAGTTGTGGTCGTAGATGTCAACGTTGTATGTCGTACCGATTATATAGAACACACGTGCGAACGCAGAGTCATTGACAATAGAGCATTCTGCTATCGAACTGCTATTGTCGAAAGGATGAGAGTCGCCATCTTCCAATACATAAATTATCGCATCGCAGTCATTGTCGAGAGCAAATTGAGCGAAGAGTGTATCGCCTGCCGGAACCTCTATTGCGTGGCCTGCCACATTGTAAATACCGGCTTGGCTTTTAATGTATGAATTAGGTATTTGGAATTGATAAGCATTCTTTACTTTCACATCGCTGCAGCTCATCACACCGTTTTCGTTCAACGGAGTTGCAATAGTATCTATCTGTTGGAGATATTCTTCGAACTCAATGTACTCATTGATGATGAATTCAAATGATACTGAGTCAGGGTGGATACTTGTGTTGTAAACCGAACTATTGATGAGGAAGGTGTATTCGGCGGTGGTGTCAGCTGTAAAACTGAAAGCACGCCAATTTCCCGAACCACCGGTTTCACTTATACTAACATTATCGTTGAACGAGCCGTTCTTAACGCCGGGTTGCATCATGGAGATAGACAGATCGTTTGCTATGACAGGTTTTATTATGCTGCCGCCTGGCACAATTATGCCATTGCCCGGAGCATTTTTCTTAGACTTGTTATCTACTTTACATGCGATGGCTGCATACTTCTTGCCTTTCTCCAATTGTACACGATAAGCCTTTCCAAATCCTGGTCTCGTGTTGATGTAGGTATAACCGTTTTCTTCATCAATCTTGCTCTTGGTACGTTCGCCCACATTAATCAATTGACCGCCAAGGTTGTCGTAATCAATCTCAGAACGTACAACAAGACGATAGTCTTCTACATTTGTGTTAGAGATTGTGACGAAATAGCGGGTAGTATCGCCATCCGAGCCGAGGCTCAATGGTGCGAAACTGCTTTCGTTACTTGAGGTACTATATGTCACATCTCCAGCCAGCGAATCTTTGCTCAACTGCAGTACAGTCGTGAAGGGGAAGATCGAGACTATTCCTCCCGATACGTTAGAAGGCATTTCTTTTTCGATCTTCTCAACATACATATACATGTTGGTTGCCTTGGTGCACTCAAATGAGTAATACTGCATGAAGCGACCGCTTTTTTGGTCAATGTCGTCAATTGTAAACTCCGACTCAATAATGGTGTCGGTGCTTATCGGTCTGATGACTTTCGCCGTCGTATCCGGAGCCATTCTCTTGACCGTCAAGGTAAAGTTATCTGTCTTGTCTCCGCCTATCATAGGAACTGTCGCTACTTGGATATAGTAGGTCGTATCCTTATAGAATGTATATGTATTTGGGAAACCTGCTCCCGATACCGCTATCAGTTGCATTGACTGACCTTTATAGAGATTTATATCTCCTGATCTATTTGATAGTTCCAGATACAACATTACATCTACGGTATCCTTTGGAGTGATGCTGTAGGTATAAGCCAATGCCGGTATATTTCTCAAATCATGCAGCACGATATCTTGCGCTTTGGTGAAGTCACCCGTGATAACGGTATCGAGCTGAATCGGAGTTACAATGAGCGAGTCTTTTTTCGGCTGACCGAGTCTGATATCCAACATGTAGTCATCTAGGCTATATGCACCGATAACAAGCGCATATGTGCCGGCAGGAACAGAGTCTGAGAACATTTCTTGATCAACAGAGAATAGCATATCCTTAATGCTGTCGTTCTCGTAATGGTAGCATGCGATATACGGAGGCATGCTTTTACCACCGGTGATGCTCGGCATGAATGAAATGGAGAGAAGGGTGGTGTCCGGGATGTTGATGGTGTATGCCAACGTAGCCATGTTTTCAACAAAGAATGCATCGCTAATGAGTGAACCTTCCTTATGAAAATCCAACTCTATCGGCTGAAGGTGGTCGGCTATGATTTCCTTTGTGTCTTGAGAAGTCTGACCCTTCGGATAAACATATGCCTTCTTCCAATTACCAACTTCGCCACCTTTGCATATACCGCGCACGTAAACAAGATACACCGCAAACGCATTCTCGCTCTCAAAACTATATGCGGCCACTTTGCGGCGGAGTGCCAAACTGTCGAGCTGCTCATTTGTGATATTCTGGTTTTGGGTCACGACTATATCATATGTCTTGGCATTAGTTGCGGTCCAGTTGATTAGATATTGTGTACCTGTTTCGTCTATCGAGAAGGTTATATCCTCGATTCGCGGACGGCACATATCTGAACATGGATTGCCCTCAAACAGCACTTGACCGTTGGTGAATCCATAACTGTCCTCCATCGTTGCCTCTGCAATGATATTGTTACTTTCGTTGTAGATCTCGAAGCTGGCATTAGGAACAGGATAACTGCTACTTCCCATCCATGTGATGGTGACGTTACCACCGTTGGTGTAATAGTATTCCCAATCTTCGTCATTGTATTGCAGTGTGTATGATTTGGATTTACCATCCTCGGTGATTATCAATGTTGCGCCTAACCAACCGTTTTTATTATTGCTCCTCATGTGGATTTCGAGCTTGCAAGGAGAATCATTGTTGGCAATAAAGTTTTTGTATTCCCAATCGGAATAGCAACTATCTTCTGTTGCGCGGAGAAGCACATGGTATTTTGTACCCGGAATGAGGTTCTCTGCCAAGTACTGATGACCCTTAACCGGATGAACGCCCTTCCAATAACGGTCATCGCCGCGCGGTTCCTCTGTGGAAACACGAATCTCATAGTTCTCGAAATCGCCTTCCCACGTAATCAAAGAAGATGTGGAATCGATGCGTTCAATCTTAGTGATGTCCGGTCGCTTCAGATACAAACCGGGTACTTGAATATAATAGGTGCTATCCTCTCCGAACATGTCCTCTTTGAGTGTGAGACCTGTTACAAAGACAGTATCATTGATATTACGGAAATAGTATCCTTTGTCTGCATGGGCGTATATCTCAATCTCATCATCTACATGAGCGAGATTATGACTGCCGGTAATAGTATCGCCGTTCTGCGTTACAATGAAGGTCATGTGTGCGTACGGAGCAATACTTACGTAGTAATCTTTTCTCTCGAACATCGGCTCCATTTTTATAAGCAGATTACCTTCCTTGTCAATCGAATAATCCGACAGAACGATGGTATCAACCATTACGGTATCCAGAGCGTCGCGTGAGAAGAACCAGTGCTTCGGGTCGTTTGATGTGTAGGTCAGCACAAGTGAGTCGCCTGTGTGTGCTTCGCCGCCTGTGAAAGCACTTCCGTTCAGCGTTGCGCTAACGGTGGCATGATCCAACTCCGGCAACGTAATCGTGTATGCCAAGCGTTTGCACATGTCCGGCAATGTCAATGCCAGTTGTTCATTGCTGTCTAATGACGATTCAGAAAGAACGATGGTGCGAACGACTTCTGCACTCTTGTTCTCTGTAAAGAGCCAATGCTCCGGGTCGGTCGAAGTAAATGTTATCACAAGTTCGTCGCCGAGCAATGCTTCGCCGCCGGTGAAAGCAGTACCGTTCAGCGTTGCGCTAATGGTAGCATGTTCCATGGTCGGCAGCGTAATTGTATAATAGCGGTTGAATGTAGGAGTAGGAGCGGTAAATATAGAATTCTCGTGTGTTATGTCCAAATAGAAGGTACGTCCATCATCTCCCCACCCATTGTCCCCGGTACGGTTGCAAATCCATTTGATCTCATCATTGCCGGTTCCTACATAACTGATGGTGTCGTAGAAAAGGTCGCCGCATCCACGGGTGAGGTTTCCCGTCATGTCGTGCTTCACTTTCTCAACTCCGTTAACCGTGCAGGTGAGAATGAATTTGCCCCAGTTGGTGTAGTCGCGGTTCAAACCCCATACAAATGGAATCTTGGTCTCGCCAACGTGTGAAGTTGTAATAGTGGCTGTCTTCTCGCCGTATTTGTTATAGCCCGGCGTCTGAATCATCCAACCGGTTGTATAACTACAATACTCTTTTTCGCCGCCTACTGGGGTCCAACCTTGGGAAGTTAAATCTAATTCTACAACTGGCCCACCCGAAAACATGTTCTCTGTGAGCGTTAAACTGAGAGTGTCTTCGCCTACAACAAACCACGGGCTCGTGGCGCTGTAAACAATGTTTAGTGTCTCGCCTACGCGGACGGTGTCACCATTACTAAGAGGTGTGTCATCCCGCGTGACGATGATGCTACCATGTTCTACGCTCGGTATCTGCAGTGTTCCGGATTTTTGCGCAAGCAAACAACCGGCGCAGAACATGGCCGTTAATAAAGATAAAATCTTTTTCATAAATTGTTTTTTAATTAGTTAGTATTTTACGGATGAATGCCGTTTTTGAAATATAATTTTCTTTGCGTTGTTTTTTTGATTGCAGACTAATACGCGTCGCAGACCAATACCTGTCGTCTATTCTACCTCTTTCACGTCAATCTGTCACAGATTAACCTACTTATTCCTTGCAATTCTACTTCTTCTTTCACATAAGGGTTTTTCTTTATAGGACATCATTAGTATTTGCTAAAAATCACACACTAATCTTGTAATTGGCTGTTATTGAGTCAATTAAATTGGTGTTTTTTAGTGGACGGTTTTGATTTTATAATGTTGTTTTTGTTATATCAACTTCTTTCTACTTCTTTTCTGGATGGAGAAGTGCCTCGGTTTGCCTTCTCCTTTCTTGATTTTTTCGGGACCACTCGTTGTTTACTTGCGTAGAATATTGATTTGGATAGGAATGCAATGCAGACATTCTGACCAAATGAAAATCAGCAACTTACAAAGAACAAACGCGACACCATGTTAAAACTCCTAATAATATAATCCATGGATACTTCTCAAATGTGGAATTTATAGAAATGTCTTATTTATTGTAATAATATTACAAAATCGCTGCAAAGGTACAATTATTTTTTCGAATATGCAAATAATATTTGATTTTTATTCCTAAATACATAATTATGTATTGTTTTTGTCTAACCGCCCTCCCGCCTCTCTTTCTTCTTTCTTAATTCCGCCCGCTTTTGTATCCGCCATCTTAACTGGGGGCCTCGACGAGCGCTAACAAAGTGCACTCGGTGGGGAGAGCGTAGCGCAAGGCGAAAACGTCATACAAGGGGTCTCCCCGCAGTCACGTGAGCCTTGGCGTTAGCGAGGCGGATTCGGGCGGCTTGTTGTCCCTTACGACTCGCTTACGGGACGGATACGGGATGTTGTCGACTCTAAGTGTCCATTATCGCGATGGAGGATTGCCTCGGCTTGGCAATCCGAACGGAAGGAGCAGCGGGGAGCGTCGCTCCGACCATAGACAAATTATCCCGCCTTAAAATTTCCAATCACCAATTTCCAATCTCCAATCCTCTCCCCTTTCGGGGGTGAAGGGCTTTGCCCGATTGAGCGTCCGGTGGACGGTCATAGAACAAAATCGGGGGGGTGTTGTTCATTGTCGCGAGATACTATCTCGGCCTTCTTTCTTCTTTTCCAGGCGGATCGAATCCGCCGCCCAACTTTCGTCCTTTCTCCCATTCCCCAACCTTTTTCCTAATTTTTGATAATTTTTGACTCTTTAAAAATATCAATCTTTTTTTTGATTTTTTTTTGATCTTTTTGGGCAATTTTGGACCAATAAATCTTTCGCCACAACCCGCCATCCGCATTCGATTTCGTTTATTGCGTCAGGATTGTCCCGACATTAGATGAATCTTCTATGTGCAACGAAGATAATTTTTCCTAATTTTCGATAATTTTTGACTTTTTAAAAATATCAATCAGTTTTTTGATTTTTTTATGGATCTTTTTGGACGATTTTGGACCAATAAATCTTTCGCCATTACCACCTCCCCATCCCGCTTCTTTCTTCGTTTATTGTGTCGGGATCGAATCCCGCCATTAGTTAACTCCTCAATGTGCAACGAAGATAATTTTTCCTAATTTTCGATAATTTTTGACTTTTTAAAAATATCAATCTTTTTTCGATTTTTTTTTTGATCTTTTTGGGTGCTTTTGGACTAATAAATCTTTCGCCATTACCTCCCCATCCTGCTTCTTTCGTCCGTTTATTGCGTCGGGATCGAATCCCGCCATTAGTTAACTCCTCAATGTGCAACGAAGATAATTTTTCCTAATTTTCGATAATTTTTGACTCTTTAAAAATATCAATCAGTTTTTTGATTTTTTTTTGATCTTTTTGGGCAATTTTGGACTAATAAATCCTTTGTCCATTACCCCCGTCCCGCTTCTTTCTTCGTTTATTGTGTCGGGATCGAATCCCGACATCGGCTCATTAGATCCGCTTCTCTTTCCTTAATTCTTTCACTCTTTCATTCCTTCTTTCTTTATTCTTTAATTAATCCGCTGTCGATTACGATAGATACACGATAGATACACGATAGATATACGATAGATACACGTTAGATACACGATAGATATACGTTAGATATACGATATATTATGCTAATTAAACCGAGACGATTATGTGTAGTGTACCCCGTTTTTTGGACACTTTAATTGATTAATCTTTTCTTTTGGGTTCAATAGTAACACAAAAAAAGCGACCCGCAATGCGAGTCGCTTATATTTTATCCCTTTGGAGGAACTATATTACTTTACGATAGCGCCGGTGATGTCGTACTTAACACCATTCTTCAGAATGTAGAGCTGGCCGTTCTCGAAGAACTTAACTGCCTTTGCGCTAACTGCAGTATTGCGAATTCCGGTAGTCGGAGCATCTGCTGAATAAGTAATAATAACATTCTTGATAGAACCCTTGCAGAAGTCGCGGTTATTTCTCAATTCGATAGTGTAGTTGCCTGCACCGGGAACAAGGATTGTTCCCTCCAAAGTCTTCTGTTGGTCTGCATCTGTTGACTCTGTGGTATATGCAGGTGCCTCTGCAATAGAATCCAACTTATTTCCGTCATTATCAAGAAGCATTACTTCATAGATGTGCTTGTTGGAACTAATAGCCGGGCCAAGATCCAAAGTAACGGTAACATAGCAACCACGTGTAGCCATAACTTTCCAAGATGCTACTGCAGTATATGTCTTAGACATGTCATACCATACAATGTAATGATTGTCTGCAACTTCTGTATTGAGATAGAATTTCTCTGCAGCAGCTGTACCACTAAGGATAGCATCATCAGCTTTGCATATGTAACCCGGAGTAGCAAAATCTGTTATAGGAGCCTCGCCTGCATAAGTAAGGATAACATTCTTGATAGTACCTTTGCAGAAGTTGCGGTTATTTCTCAACTCGATAGTATAATTGCCTGCAGCAGGAATAAGGAGTTTTCCATTCAGCACCTTAACGTCATCATGATCTGTAAAATCAGTTCCATATGCTGCACCCTCAGCAACTGCACCAACCTCATGATTCTCTGAATCCAGCACCTTAACTTCGAAGATGTGCTTGTTAGAACCGATAACAGGACCAAGATCCAAGGAAATAGTAATGTAGCAAGCACGAGTTGCTCTGATTTGCCAAGATGCTACTGCAGTATATTCCATAGACATGTCTGACCATGCGATGTAGTGAGGAGTTGCTGTTTCATCCAAGTAGAACTTGTCACTTGGAGCATCGCCTGTAAGAGTTGCATCATCAGCAGCACATGAATAACCTCCTTCGAAATCTGTAGAAGGAATGCTCTGTGCATTCATCGCCATTGCTGCTACGAGAGCAGCGCAAAAAGAAAAAATTTTCTTCATAAGATTAGAATTTTTATTAGTTTAAATAATTGGGTTAAATGAAAAATATGGTTATCGTTTTAAAAACAAAACTTTTTCCTCTTTTCGGTTGCAAAGATAATACATTATCTTAATATACGCAAATTAAAAATTAAAATTTATGCCATTTTGCCCCGTTTTGTGCTGTAGAACATTAAAAACCTTTCGTTTTAAACCTTTTGTTTCCGCCTTTCGAAACAAAAGTTCGCTGTACCCGCCCCACTTAGAGCGAATACAGCGAACAAAAGATTATAATGAACAACGGCCTTTATTATTTTACTTCTTGACCAAGCACATCATATGTCTTACCGTCTATGCGAATGTATATCCTTCCGTCACGGATAAACTTTTCACCATTGCGAACATTGGTTTCGGACGATACGTTTTCGAAACCTTGCGGTGCGGTGTGCGGAGTGGTACGTTTTACCTTAATGGTATTGTACAACGTTGAGTTGCCTGCAGCGTCTGTGGTATAAGACTTAACCTCGATACCTTCGCTCGTTACATTGAAACGGCTGTAACTCGGTGCACCCGGTTGACCGAACATACTGGTGAACAGATCAAACAGACCTTCTACATTGTGGTGCTCATCGTCAAACAAGACAGATGGGTCGGTCGTATATTCATTTGTTAACTTCGTGCTATTGTGCGGATAGTAACGTTTGCGACCGCAAGTAGCGCCAATGAAATACAGTGTACCATCGTCAGTCTTGAATTCACCGCCTAATTTTCCGGTAACGTTCTTTTCTCCATCAACAGTAGTCGTTTTAACACTATCAACTGCACCTTCTACTACTTTGCGGGTATCCGGATTAACCGGGCCGATTACCTCGTAGCAGTGGTCGTGACCTTGGATAGCGAGGTCAATCTGGCACTCCTTCAAAATCGGAAGCATCATTTCGCGCAACAGCGGAGTCTCTGCATCCAAGTGGTGACC
>JAILDU010000060.1 GCA_024689005.1 Paludibacteraceae bacterium | reverse complement strand
TGCCGTCAAAATCGCTGATTACTACGTCGTCTTCATCTACAATCTGTCCATCAACGTGTCGCAGAGTCAGCGCGTTCAGTATGTCTATCTGTGTCATTGGTTGCACCTGGTAATCGGCGGGGTAATGCGATCGTATAGCTGGGTCGCCGAGCAGAACGTAGGCCAGTTTGTTTGGATTGCTTCCGGAAGTGTTTTTCCCAATAGCGATTGCCTCACCGATAGTCATGTCATAATGAAAAGCATTCTTGTGCCCGAACAATGTATCGCATATATTGTTGTTGAGTCTGGAGTTCCCATCTATATAAACAGTACGCGTGGCCGATAAAACACCGATGGCGCCGCCCATAGGATTCAGGACAGCCGCTTCTGCTGCGGAACGCTTGCCGCCATCGCAGTGAGCAAAACTACATGTTGCGAACAACCAGAAAGCATGATGACGATTGTTCATCTGCTCTATCTCTTTCAGGTCTAGCATCGACTCGTTAGTGATGGCGTTGTAGCCGCCGTGTCCCGAGTAATCGAAGAACAAAGCGCCTTTTTTCAACAAGTTGTCCAGGCGGTTCTTGGCTAGCGGATAACTCTCTCCACTTGCATTTACCTCTTGCGGATATGCATCCAAATAAACCTTGTTGACTATAAAGTCCGGATTTTTCCGGCGTACTATCTCTGCAGCTTCTTCGGCCGTTCTCGTGTGATCACCACTTCCTCCGTCATCGGCTAGGAAAATAATCTGATTCTTCCAACTGCCTGCCTTTTCGTTTCGGATATAGGCAATCAGTTTGTCTACCACTTCACGTGCTTCCTTTTTGTTATATACCGGCAAACGGCCCACACCGATATCCATGCGACTATATGCATCATCTGTACCTTCGATATCGTCCAAAAAACCGAAGTAGTCATCGCTCATGTACGCGTTGTCTTCTCTAACTGAGTTTTTAGCTTCATATGTTAACAATAGTCTTGCTCCGGACTTGCTTCCAAGCAAACCACGGTTGTCAAAACTACCATGTCCTATCAGCAACAACCAACGAGGTTTCTTGTTGATGCCGTCTGCACGATCGTAGAGCATCTTCATTAACCAGCGATAAGCCGTTGCGTCCGGCGTGCCGGACGAGAATTCGTTGTAAACTTGTTGGGCGGAAACAACGGCCCACGTTATTCCTTCTTTGTCTTGGTGTGCCTGCGCTAGGTCGCGACTTATTTCCATCATGCTATCCGGACAAATGATGACATAATCGATGTCCTTCAGCGCGTGCAAATTCTGATTTGCTACATTGCCAACAATAGTTGCACTGACAAAGCGGTTCCCTAGCGGGTTGACGGCAATATACTCATGTATACCATCTGCTTGTGTGCCCGTCCACTGCAATTCGTTGCCGTTCAGCGTAGCAGGCATTTTTCGGATGTTTCCCAAATCAGTTACGTCCCATATTTGTGTTGAACCGGTTGCACCTATCAGGTGGAAACGTACTGGTTCACTGCTCTTGTAATTAACATCAGTACGTATTCCCATCCAGTCTCCGTTCATAGTTAACAAACACGGAGTCACCAATTCGATATAGTCGAGCCAACCCAGCGAACTGACAACGCTGTCATGATAAGTGATTGCTACCTGTTGCTGATTCGTTTTGCTGGAACTGGTCATGCTGATGGTACATGTGTTGGCCATAATCCAAGGTTTATCAGCAGGAATTTCGCTTGTTGAATCCATTTCGGTCTTGCTGTTCAACTTGACATAGAACGTGGATCTTTTTGTAGATTTGGCTGCCAATGACGCGGTGAGCATACTTTGTCTCCCCTCGATAGCGTTGGGAGTTGCAAAACTGAATGTACGTGTCTGTCCAGGATCGAATTGTTCACCGTAAAAATTGCGTCCTCCGCCGCTTACGCCGGAACGGTCAATTAAGTTTATCGAATCGTATTCATGTACCTGAAGCACCTGATATGTGCTCACTTCGGTTGGAGTGCCTGTTATAGTTTCGTCCTCGGTCGGAGACAACAGACTGCCGATATTGTCGGTCAGCATGTAGTATCCGTATTCTGAGTAGGTGTTGCGTGTATGCTGGTAGCGCGTACCGTTGTATTTCCATGCAACTGGACCTTGTACCCAAAAGAGAACATAGTCGCTGCCGACATATACGGGAACCTGTGGCAGATCATCAATCTTCTTTTGCGTAAAATCTTGCTCCAACATTGCGCCTCCGTACCCATATACACGCAGTTGTTGTGGATTAAGGCCGGCTTGCTGCAACTCGCTAAAACTCATCCGGCAAACACCGGATTCGCTTACACGAATCTTTACCCAGTGACCGCTGCTCAGTACCGATTGCTCAGTATAACTATGGATTCCGGCCAGCATTGGCAAACTCAGTATTAATAGCAGTAGTGTGTAAACTTGTCGTTTTATTTTGCATTCGCAAATAGTGAAGAAAATGGCACTAAATTTAATCTTATGATAGCCTATGATAGTGCCGCGAATTAATGTTTTTTCCATTGTTTGTTATTTGATAGTAACAGATTTTCAAAACTTCTTCATTCTGCGATATGTTTCATAGGCTATCTTTTTTTGATTGTTATATAAGTGTAATGTATCAGTATCGATTTGAATGTTAATTATTTCGCACGGATAAACAGCTGTACCGGAGTTCCTTCAAAATCCCACCACTCACGCAATTTGTTTTCCAAGAAACGGCGATACGGCTCTTTCACATATTGTGGCAGGTTGGCAAAGAACACAAACGTCGGTATCTGAGTGTTTGGCAATTGTGTACAATACTTGATTTTGATATATTTGCCTTTCCAAGCGGGTGGGGGATAATTCTCTATCAATGGCAAGAACTGTGCGTTCAGTTGAGCTGTCGGTATCTTCTTGTTCTTGTTCTCATATACATGGATCGCCGTTTCCACCACCTTAAAAATACGTTGTTTGGTCAGCGCGCTTGTAAAGATAATCGGAAAATCGGTAAAAGGCGCAATACGCTCGCGAATGGCGTTCTCATAACCCTTGATATCCTTTGTCGTTTTGCTTTCCACCAAGTCCCACTTGTTCACACATACCACCAGGCCTTTTTTGTTCTTCTGTATCAGCGAATAGATGTTCAGGTCTTGTGCCTCAATGCCTCGCGTCGCGTCTATCATCAGTATGCATACATCCGAATTCTCTATCGCACGAATGGAGCGAACCACCGAATAATATTCTTGGTCTTCTGTTACCTTCGCTTTTTTGCGAATACCTGCTGTGTCCACTAAGTAAAAATCCTTGCCGAACTTGTTGTAGCGCGTATAAATCGAGTCACGTGTTGTGCCCGGTATGTCCGTCACTATCGTTCGGTCTTCGCCTATGAAGGCGTTCAGTATGCTCGACTTGCCAGCGTTTGGACGGCCGACGATGGCAAAACGGGGCAGATCGTCCAACTCCTCGTCACTATTGTCTTCCTTGCGAAAACGGCTAACCACTTCGTCCAATAGATCACCTGTTCCCAGCCCGTTTTCTGCGGACACAATGAACGGCTCGCCCAGTCCTAATTTGTAGAACTCAGCTGCGCCGTATTGGTTCTCAAAAGTATCCACTTTGTTTACTGCCAGAATGGTCGGTTTCTTGGCTTGGCGAAGCAGGTGCGCCACTTCGGTGTCAAACTCCGTAACACCCTGATTTACATCCACTACCAGCAGTACAACATCTGCCTCACGAATGGCCAAATCCACCTGACGGTTGATCTCGCTCTCGAATGTATCGTCGCTGTTGACTACCCATCCGCCGGTGTCTATCACACTAAACTCACGGCCACACCATTCGGCTTTGCCGTACTGACGGTCACGTGTTGTGCCCGCTGTGTTCATCACTATCGCCCGACGGGTGCCCGTCAAACGGTTAAAAAGGGTCGATTTCCCAACATTGGGACGTCCCACTATCGCTACAATATTTGCCATAGTAATTTTGTTTTTTTTATGTTGTTAATTCTATTTGTTACTCACATTTGCCGCAACTTCCGCAACCACCTTCGTGTCCACCGCAATCACCTTCGTGTCCACCGCAGCCACCTTCGTGACCGCTGCAACCACCTTCGTGCTCGCCACAGCCCTCACCGTGTTTCTTTCCGCAGCATTTACCGCAGCCGTGGTGATGCATTGCTTTCAGTTCGCCTTCTGTCACGTCACGCAACTCCAGTACATGCACCTTAAAGTGCAAGTCTTCGCCTGCGTAAGGATGGTTCAGGTCAATGGTTACCTTGTCTTCTGTCACTTCGCATACCTGCGCTTTCACCACTTGACCATCGGTCGTGTTCATCGGCACAATAGCACCGACATATACGCGTTCCTCGTCAAACTCACCATCGCCGTTGAAGAACATCTTCTTCGGCAGGTCCATCAGGCCTTCATCATAGTATTCTCCGTACGCTTCGGCTGCTTTCAGTACAAAATCTGCATCATCACCTTCTTCTTTGCCTTCCATCTGGGCCTCAAAGGCCGGCAACATCATTCCTTCGCCCTGACACCATACAAGCGGCGTTTCCTCCGTCGCTTTTTCCATCAGTTCTTCTTGCCCGGCCTCATCTGTGATATACAGTTCGTACGTGGCTTTTACTACTTTGTGATTCTCAATTTTCATATCTTTCCTGTTTAATAATTATCAATTTATCATCCTCTCTCCTTTTTTTACGAGGTCTGGAACGCTTACCACCATTCTATGTGTGCGCGAGAATTTGGATCTCCTCTGTCGTCATATTTTAGGTCGCTCAACATCGATGCGTTCACGCCGATATGGAATGTGTATGTTTTGTAGATCGGGTTGATGCTTGCACTCATGTTCCAGCAGTGCAGGTCGCGGCTCACGTTGAACGTGCAACTGGTCACTTTCTTATACGTGAAATCGTAACTCATTGATGCACTCACTTTCCAGCCTTTGCCCAAACCGATGTTTCCGCTTAGGCTTAGGTTGTTGGTTAATTTCAACTTATACTCCATCTTGTCGTAGTCAAACTCGCTGCTAGGCGTGTAATGCAACGAGTAATTCAGACTCACACTCCACGGAAAATCGGTCTTCACATAGCCGTCATCCACTTCCGCTTCTTTCTTGTTGTCGTGGCTGTTCAGCTTGGCATTCTTGTCCATGCCGTCTTCGCCTTTCTCTATCGGGTCTATGTTCGGGCCTTCTTCTCCTTCGCTTGGCTGGCTGCTCGAATCTACTTTCTCTCCGCGTTTCTTAGCTGCCGCGTCCTTCCATTGTTTGATGGTCTGATTGCTGATCGTATAACTGAAACTCCAACTTATACCGCTCCAGCGCAGCAACTTATGAGTCTTTTGATACTCCTTCAAATATGTTTTATTGCTTCGCACAGGATTGCCTGCAGCATTCAATTGGTACATATATGGGTCCAATGCCGTGCTTACGTTCAAACTGTAGTTGTTCAACTTTGGAAACTTGAGTCGTACGTTTGCCTGAAAAGGACTCCAGTTCATACTATCTGCTACAAAGTTATATCCTCCGCTGAAGCCAATATTGTCTATCAGACTCACCACTTTGAACGGATTCTTTCCCGTCGTGTCTTCTCTGTTTATCACCTTCATCTCCAGGTTGTTGTCAAATCCGAAACTGACCGTCGCTGATCTTCCCTGGGGCGCATTTCCGTATATGCTGTTCTGAAAGTGTGAGTACGTGTGAGGTATCGTCATTGGATTACCCAACGAATCAATTTTCTGTACTTTCTTCCCGTTCGCGTCCACCGAGTCCTTATAATATACAGGCTCGTCATATCGGCCGTAGAAACCTCCATGTATCGGGTCCATCTTTGGATCGGCAAAATCCGGGTGGTATGAGAAACTCACACGCGGCGTTATAACATGACGAAATTTCTCCACTTTACTCTTTGGAAACAATTTCTTTATCGGCGTGTAGAATCCGTATATCTTCGTACTCATGCTCACTCCGACATTAAAATCATACACGTTGTAAAAGCCCGTCTTTATCGTATCTTGCACTTTCTGCGCCTCTTCATCCCACCATCTATCTGTACTCGTGAAGTACATTCGGTCCGTTATGTTGAAGTTCGGCGTCACGCTCAGATACTTGAATAGCATAAAACTGGCATTTATAGGTATGCTGTGCTTGATTCCCGTTTGCCAATCGCGCAGGAAATCCGACTTCTTAAAGTCTTTCTCTTTGATGTTGTTGATGGCTATCCTGCCGTTCATGCTATAGCTCATCTTGATCTTCTCGTACCACTTCTCTTTACCTGTGCGTACTTTTCCCTTATGCTTTAGTGCCGATTCACGAGCCAACTTAAACGGGTATATACTACTCATACTAATCGCCAACTCCGGAGCCGTGAGCGATAGAGTAGAGTCCTTCGTACGTTGGGTCAGATTAGCGCTCATGCTCATACTCCACGGGCTGTCTGGAAAACGCTGCGTATAACTGATCGTACTGCTCTTCGTGTTCTCTGCCATTAGGTTGGCGTTGTAGTAACTGTTGATGTTGCTGCGGTTATAACCGCTCGTCGCAAAATTCACACTTGCCGAAAAGGTGTTGTATGGATTGAACTTAGCATCTTGTGTATGTGTCCATTGCACTTGGAAGTTCTTCGCCACGCTATAGTCAGGCATGTCTTTACTGCTCGTCACATCGTTACGGTAACTGATGTTCAAACTACCGTTGAAATGGTAACGCCATACATATTTCGATTGCGCTCGTATTGCCCATGTTCCGCGAGTGTAGATGTCGCCCGTCACTTGCAAATCCATGTAATCGCATAGTGCAAAATAGTATCCCAGATTGCTCAGATACAGACCACGACTATAGTCGTCTCCAAACTGCGGCATGATCAATCCGCTGGAGTAACTGTCCGTGAATGGAAAAAATCCGAACGGTACGGCCAGTGGTAACGGCACATCACCCACTACCAGATAGGCCGGACCTGTCGCTATGTATTCTCCGGGCTTCACCTTTGCTTTCGTCAACTTCATGTAGAAGTGCGGGTGCTCGTGGTCGTCGCAGGTCGTATATTGACCACCGGCCATCATCAATACATCATCATCCACCTTTTTTGTCTTGTCTGCTATGATGTAGCCTTCACCTTGCTGGGTTACCACGTGGCGGATAAATCCCTTCTGAGTCTTGATATTATAGGTTATCTCGTTCGTCTCATATTCATCTTTGCCGTCCTTGAATACCGGTTTGCCCTTCCATTCGTTGTATAGTGTGTCATATACGCCGTGAGCATATATCTGACTGCTGTCCATGTTCACGCGTATATAATCACTCGTTAACTCCATCTTTTCGTATTTCAATTCTCCTTTGCCGTGCAGATAAGCCGTTCCATCGCGCATCATCACCATCGAATCCGTCGCTTGGTAGTGTATCGGAGACTTTATATCACTCTGTTTCTTTGGCAATACCTGCTTTTGCACGCTATCGCTACGTGTACTATCATTTTGCACACTATCGTTCCGTGTGCTGTTGCTTTGCACACTATCGTTCCGCAAACCGTCTTTTCCCGATACATAGACCGTACTGTCATTCCGCAGACCGCCGCCTTTCGTACTATGCACTTCCTTTACCTCTTGTGCCTCCGATGCACTCTGTCCTTCTTTTGCACCCTGTCCTGCTTGTGCATTCTGCACTACTTTTGCACTCTGCACTCGGCTCTTTTGTGCACTATTCGTCCTTTGTAATCTGGTTAACGCTTGCTGTCCCCACACCGAACCGGCGCAGAGCAACAGACTAATGATGATATGTACTATTCGTTTATTCAAAAGTGTTCACGCGTATATGTGCGCGCAATAAGCCAAAAATAGCGCGCAAAGGTACTGCTTTTTTTTGATATATGCAAATCCATTCGCGTTTTTCTCAAAAAAACACATACAAATTGGCGTATCGAAACAAAATAATGTACCTCTGCACTCAATTATTAAAATTTTATTTTAAGGACGTATATTTTTTCATTCGGACAAATCATCCTCATTTCCCTCCTCAAAAAGCATGCCACTTTTTCCGGACACCCCGCTTTAAGAATCCTTTCACTCTTTAATTCCTTAATTCTTAATTCTTAATTCCTTCCTTCATCATTCAGCCACTTATTTCCGGGTGTCGAGCCGCTCGACCCATAAGATAACCATAGGTGAAGGAGTGCCTCGGATGGCACTCCGAGTGAAGCGCCCGAGCTGTCCCCACTCCGAGGAATCAGCGCGAACATA
>JAILDU010000027.1 GCA_024689005.1 Paludibacteraceae bacterium | reverse complement strand
ACCTGACCGCTGTGGAGGGAGGAACGACTATCCACCTGACTGCTACGCCGGATGAGGGATATATCTTCGATTCATGGATTGGTTACGACCCCGAGACAGGACTGACCGTTAATAGCGACACGACTGTCACCGCGGTATTCAAAAAGACATGGAAAATCACGCTGCCCGAGTGCGAGGGAGGACATGTGTCCGTTAAATACAAAGACACTGACCACGAGTTGACTGCCGAAGAACTGGCAGCAGTCCCGGATGAGACATGGGTGACTGTTACAGCTGTGCCCGACGAAGGATGGAAATTCGTAGAGTGGAGTTCGCCATGGAAAGAATCGTACACAGATAGCAGTTTCAACACGCCTGTCACTATGGTGGACTTGGAGTTCCAAGCAACTTTCAAAGAGAAGTATTACAAAGTAACCTGCGTGCAAGAGCCGGAGGGGGCTGCAACCGTTACTTGTGTAACACCGGGCATAGACCTCAATGCCGTTCCCGATGGAGCAGAGATTACTCTCACGTGGACTCCTGCAGAAGGCTACCGCTTCCGGGGCATGGGGGGCACTGAGTCCGGCGAAATAATATCAAGCACGGAAAAGTCCATAACGCTGAAAGTAACACGCAATATAACGCTCAACCTCATCTTCATGCAAGAGACTTATAGCGTTAGATTGCGCGCGGACAATTATTCGACTATTATTCCTGCACCGCAGCGCGAAGGCGAACGCAGAGCGCCAATGGCATTTGGCGGCGGACGTGTGGTTGCGTATCTCGCAGGGACTGATGAAGTGCCGGCTAACTTAACAAACATTCCTCACGGCACAAAACTGGATATTATTGCTCAAGCAGAATCAGGATGGTCGTTTGTTGAATGGAACCATACTACTTCTATTCAGAAAAAACAGGAGGTGACCATAACCAGCGACACCATCTTTATCGCTTATTTCAAGGAACAACAGTCCTTCACGCTGACCATGCAAGATGATGGCAATGGTGTGGTTACTATCTACAACGGCGTTCCCGGTGAGGAATTTTATTCCGCAGCCCCGATTCCTGTACCGGAAGGCACAGAATTGTATCTGACCGCTCACCCGAATATCGGTTATGAGTTTGACCATTGGGATAATTATACCGAACCTGTTTGGGATGAAGAAAACGAAGAATGGATTCCGATGACAATGACAGGCAACCTGACGGTTAAGGCACATTTCCGTCCGAAAGGCGTACAACCGGAATTGGCAGAAGGCGAACTGCCGGGTCTGTTCACCGTGGGCAAAGACGAACATGGCAATCCTATTCGCGTACGCTTCTCCAAAGGTAATCTGCAATATATAGCCGGCGACGACAAGACGCACGCAACCGCAGAAGGTGAGGAGGCACAAGGCACATGGCAGTTTGCCGAGAGCCAGGAAGAGTATATAGGCAGCAATAATAGCCGTGCGGCAGAAGATTACAACAAACCGATTGACCTGTTCAACTATGGAACCAGTGGGTACGAAGGCCGTCAGCCTTGGTTGCAAGAAACAGATACTTTAGGTCTGGATATTTCCGAGACGAACTACGATTGGGGCGTTTACAATGCTATCTCCAATGGTGGTAACCAACCGGGTATGTGGCGTACGCTCAAGCAAGAGGAGTGGTCCACATTGCTATACAACCGCTGCAGCGAAACAACACCTATCTATTACGGCCGTATGTTACAAGGTCTTGGCAAGGTTATGGGCGAAGCCGGTCTGCTGCTCATGCCTGACGGATGGGTAATGCCGGGCGAATTGGCAAAAGAGAATATCACCTTCCTGCCATTGGAGATCGGTAGTTATGATGTGAACAGATACAAGGGCGAGGCTTGGGCTTTACTGGAGGCTTCGGGCGTAGTGTTCTTACCTGCCGGAGGAGCCCGCATATATGCAGGTGGCTTTTCTGAAATCATGATGGTGGGCTCTTATGGTGCTCTCTTCTCCTCGACTATTATCGACGGAACAAGAGACGCGCTGAGTCCAGTTTTCGGTACTCCGTTTGCTGATTTTGAAGGTGGCACGGACATTGTGGCAACACCAACCGGCGGTGATCACGAAGTGATTGCTTGCTCTGTGCGCCTCGTACGCGATACAGAGAAAAGGCAAACAGCCATCAGTAATACTTCCGCCAAGCAGGCACAATGCACCAAGATGATTCGCAATGGTATGTTGCTCATCGAGCGCGACGGCAAACTCTACAATGCACAAGGCATTAGGATTAAGTAAGCCGAGATCATAGACAAGACAGAGGGCATTCGCACAAACGAGTGCCTTTTGTTTTGCCGCATTGTGCAAACGGCAATCTTTTAACCGAAGTAACTTCTATGTGCAAGCACAAATGAATTATTTCGTTTAAAATCTTGCACATTTCAAAAATTTGTAGTACCTTTGCAGGCGATTTTGATTAGCACCTAATTGCGCCAATTCAATTATATTTTAAGGTACTTATATGAATCGTGACACAGAGATTTTTGACGTCATCCGCCGTGAGCGCGAGCGTCAGACAAAGGGCATCGAATTGATTGCCAGTGAGAACTTCGTCAGCGACCAGGTGATGGAAGCTATGGGCAGCGTACTGACCAACAAGTACGCAGAGGGTTACCCCGGCCACCGTTATTACGGAGGATGCGAGGTAGTGGACATAGCCGAAGAGATTGCCCGCACGCGTCTGAAGCAGCTTTACGGAGCAGAGTATGTGAACGTACAGCCGCACTCGGGAGCACAAGCCAACATGGCCGTCTTCATGGCCTGTCTGAAACCCGGAGACACCTTCATGGGTTTGAATCTGAGTCACGGAGGTCACCTCAGTCACGGTTCGGCAGTCAACTTCAGCGGACTGGTTTTCAACGCTATCGGATATGACTTGGACGAGGCTACGGGACGTGTCAACTACGACGACCTGGAGCAGAAAGCACGCACCCATCATCCCAAACTGATCATAGCCGGCGCCAGCGCTTACAGCCGCGAATGGGACTACGCCCGTATCCGCCGCGTGGCTGACGAGATAGGTGCTATCTTCATGGTCGATATGGCGCACCCGGCCGGACTCATCGCTGCCGGACTGCTCGACAACCCGCTCAAGTATGCTCATATTGTCACCAGTACCACGCACAAGACACTGCGTGGCCCGCGCGGAGGTATCATCCTCATGGGCAAAGATTTTGACAATCCGTGGGGCAAGACCACTCCTAAGGGTGAGATCAAGAAGATGAGCGCCCTACTCGACTCCGCTGTCTTCCCGGGCACACAAGGCGGTCCGCTCGAGCACGTGATAGCAGCCAAAGCCGTTTCGTTTGGCGAGGCTCTGACCGAAGATTTCAAGACCTATCAGAAGCAAGTGAAGAAGAATGCAGCCGTGATGGCACAGGCATTCATAGACAAGGGATACAAGGTTATCTCCGGCGGTACGGACAACCACTCTATGCTGATTGACCTGCGCACCAAGTACCCGGAGTTGACCGGTAAGGTAGCGGAGCAGGCCCTGGTGAGCGCCGACATCACTACCAACAAGAATATGGTTCCTTTTGACAGCCGTTCAGCCTTCCAGACCAGCGGTCTGCGCTTTGGTACACCCGCCATCACTACGCGCGGATTGAAGGAAGACCAAATGGGATGGATAGTAGAACTGATAGACCGCGTCCTCTTAGAACCAACGAACGACGCTGTGATCAGCGCCGTTCGAGAGGAAGTAAATCGCGAGATGGTCAAACATCCGCTCTTTGCTTGGTAATGACTCGTTAGTCTCTCCGCATCTTGCGGAATTGATTAGGAGTATAACCCGTGTGCTTTTTCGTGTATTGGCAGAAGAAACTGGTGTTAGGAAACTCCATTTCTTTTGCCACATCACGAATAGACAACGTAGAGTTGCGCAGACGATGCTTCAGTTCGGCTACCGTCACATCAGCAATCCATTCGCTGGCAGACTTGCCGCTGCGAGACTTGCTGATCTCGGATAGATACTTAGGCGTGATAGACAGCTTGTGTGCAAACCATTGTACCTCACGCTGATGCGGATATTGGTGGAGCATGTTCACAAACTCATGGAAGATGTAGTCGCTCGAGTCAACGGACTCACGCGGCAGTTCTTGAGGGACAACCAATCCCTTGTCCAGATAGTTGAACATTTCCATAGTCACGGCACGAGCAAGCGACATCAAGATCTGCTTACGATAAGCAGTACGTTCGTCCTTGAGTTGTAGACTGATCAGCAGGTAGTAAGCATTCACATACTCGATATCCTGCTCAGAGAGGTGGAAGACAGGATGATTCTTCATGTACTCCTGTTTCTGCCACCAACGCGGCTCAACGCGCATATGCGCAAACATCATTTCGTCGTAAATCGCTGAAGAAACAGTGACTTGCTTGAAACGAAAGTCATTAGAGTAGTCGTACGGACCTAATTCCTGCCCATAAGTTGGAATGCGTACGTACAGATCGTTTGGACCAATGTGAATAGTTTGTCGGTTTAGGACGACGTTGATTGAACCGGATTCACACAGCAAGAATGTCATGGACGACGCAGCACGCGTCTCTCTACACTCACGCAGCCCGGCAATCTCATCGGTCAAAAATAGGGCATCTGTTGAGAATGTCATAATTAAAAAAGGTATTATATAAAAGGATTGTTGTCCAATTCCGCGGCAAAGATACGACATTTTTTTGAAAAGTCCAAATTTTTACGCACTTTTTTTGAAAAAAAATACATATTTTGTCAGTTTAACCCACAATTATAGTAGTATTATGTTAAAAAAGGCTCTTTATGCACTTATTATGCTGTGCATAGTAAGTTGCGGAAAAAATGAACGTTTGCTCACTTCAGCAACGGGTAACATCTACGAATGTCTGGTAGTAATGCCTAACCGTCCGTTGAGCAGCGAGTCGCTCGAAGCGATACAGAGTGCAGGTATTGTGCGTCCGAATGGTAGCGCGTACAGCAAACCCGTCAAGACCACCTATGATCTGGTGAGCAACACGATGGCGGAGGACATGCCCGGACTGCCACAGATGGAGCCGTTCTTCACACTTTCTAACGTATCGGCTGCACACTTTGACAATTATCTCAAACCCTCGCGAAACATACTGATCGTGGATATCAACAAGGACAAATATACGCAGGTCAAAGTACAATGCGCGCGAGACAACTGGTCTAAACCGCAAGCCGTCTATCGCATACAAGCGCGGGATGACGAAGCGTTTGTCGGCTACTGGTTGGAGCATGGCGAGCAAGTGCGCGAGTGGTTCGTGCAAGAGGAATTGGCACGACAAGCATATTTCTACCGCGCCAACACCAATAAGGACGCACGCGCGATACTGAGAAAGAGCGGCTACGATGCGCTGATACCGGAAGACTATATCACGCTGAAGCACCAACAGGTAGCCGCCGGCAGCGACTCGGTAGAAGTACTCTGGTGCTGCAACAACAAGGGTCCGATGCGCCGTGACATAGTGGTTTACAGTTACCCGTACACCGCGCAGGCACAATTCACATGCGAAGCTATATGCTCCATGCGTGACCAAGTATTAGGACAACTGGTCACCGCGCAAGTAGAAGGCAGCCACATGGGAACCGAATACAAGTATTTTGAGCCGCAGAGCCGCCAGGTGAGCGCGCCTCGCGACAGCATAGGCGGATTCTACGCCATAGAGACACGCGGTCTATGGAAGATATTGGACGGAGAAGCCATGGGCGGACCGTTTGTCAGTCTGACACGTCTGGACCAAGTGAATGCACGCGTTGTGACCATCGAGACGTTCCTCTTCGCCAGCGGACAGAAGAAACGCAACGGACTGCGACAAGCCGAAGCAATACTCTATACGCTGAAAATGCCGAATGAGAAGTAATAATGGCGAATGGCGAAGGGCGAAAGGCGAATGTCTTTTTAATGGCGAAAGGCGAATGGTGATAGGGTTGGGAGTTATTCCAACCCTTTCCATTTATAGTAGCCATAGACGCAGTTGCAGCACCAGAAAGCATATTGCGCGGTCATACAATAATCGCCCACATAGAGCCACATAGCGATAGACGTCATATCAACAGCCAACCACAGGA
This sequence comes from Paludibacteraceae bacterium, assembly GCA_024689005.1. Lineage (GTDB taxonomy): Bacteria > Bacteroidota > Bacteroidia > Bacteroidales > Paludibacteraceae > Colicola. The sequence continues at coordinate 502 of JAILDU010000027.1, read as the reverse complement.
ACCACTGGTCACGATAGACCAAGATCATCAATACCTGCGCCACGACGGAAGTGACAGTAGTGAAGCTATCCAGATAAGGCGTGGGATCATCAGTATAAGCGGCTAACAACCAGCCTATAGCACCGGATAGCACCAGAACGGCGACAACTATAGCCAGCCACACTGTCCACGACAGATGGCGAGTGCGCACCTTGTTATCCTGAGTCGGGTCCAGACGTTTGCGCCACACATAGACGCCATAGATCATGGTAAGAAAATAGTAGATATTGATAGCGATCTCGCCATACAAGTGCGCGCGCACGCAGAGATATGTATAGGTGATGACTTGCGCAAAGCCGAAGATGAATGTCTCTATCTTGCCTTGCGCAGTCAGGCACACCGAACAAACGCCCAAACAGCCGCTCAGCAGAGATATATAACTGAGCGAAGCCAAGGATGTCTGCGAGGAGAAAAGATGCGACGTGACAGCGAAAGTGACGATCTGTATCAACAGACCGAACGC
>JAILDU010000024.1 GCA_024689005.1 Paludibacteraceae bacterium | reverse complement strand
AATCACGACATCATATAAGTCTGTATATGCAGACCCGTATCCTACAGTCCTAGTTGCGACATTCTCAGTCGGTTGCGCATACCAGTCATCTAAGAAACCGTCTATACGAATCTGGGCATTTAGGGAACCTGCAGCTGCTGTTGCAGCAAGCATCAAAGTAAATAGTATTTTTTTCATAATAATCTGTGTTTAAACTGCTAATTGATTGTGTTGTTTTTTTTAGAAGTTGAGAGCCAAACCAAGACCATTTTGGGACGATTGAATGCTCCAATAAGGTTGTGCCTTAGCAGTCAAGCAAGAAACATTGTAAACATCTACGGAACTATGCATCTTGTGATATCCGACAACCAACAGAGGAACACAGGCCAGTTCAAATGCTCCGCCTACAACGCCCAAACCAATAGATGACGCCAGATAGCCGTACATTTCCGATTCTTTGGTCGAACTGGAAGAATTAACGCAGTAATCAACTGTCTTATAGACATACATTCCGGCACAAACCGCCGAACCCAAATCCATAGCAACACCTATACCCAGAAAAGCCCAACCTGTATTGGTCATCCTCTGAGCTTTGGCAAACTGCAGATATGCAGCCTGACAGTTGTGTTGCGCATACCAATCCAGCATTTGACGTTGCCTCATTGCTTCGGTGCCATAGAAATACGTGTTGCCATGACATTCCAGCATTGCGTTTTGCTCTTGTGCAATCAGATTTGCGGTCATCATTATTGCCGCAAACAAAAATAAAACTTTTTTCATAATAACTGTTATTTTGTTGTTTTTAACTCTTGTAACATGGCCTGACTAGAAACCAATATATCTTGATAGGCAGTTTCAAAATCTCCTGTGTACCAAGGATCGGACACATCCGGAATATTATCTGCTGTCGGAGAAGACACATTGCCTGTTGACCATGCCATCATAAGTGACACTTTGTTTTCCGTATCCTCGCCTATGATACGCGCCATCCACCGCAGATTAGAGCGATCCGCACAAACGATGTAATCGTAGTAATCATAGTCGGCTCGTGTTATCTGACGCGCTCTGCGGTGCTCAAAAGGAATGCCCTTCTCGCGCATCTTGCTCTTAGCCGGCGAATAGATATCATTGCCTATTTCCTCTGTGGACACAGCCGCCGAAGCTATCTCAAACAGGTCTTCCATTCCGGCCTCGAGACATAGATGTTTCATTACATATTCTGCCATCGGCGAACGACATATATTGCCGTGGCAAACAAATAGAATTTTAGTCTTTTTAGTCATATTTTGGCACAATAAGGGCCAGACCGAGAGATCTGGCCCTCCATGTTTTATGTGTTAAATACTTTGATCTGCTGATTATCTACGGTGACTGCCGCTGCTGCTTCCACTACTGCGACTTCCGCCGCTACTATGGCTGCCTCCACTGTAACTACCGCTACTACGGCTACCTCCGCTATAACTGCTTCCGCTACTGCGACTTCCGCTATAACTGCTCGAACTACTGCTGCGACCGCTACTATAGCTACTCGAACTACCGGAACGACTACTGCCGCTATAACTGCTCGAACTGCTGCTACGATGACCACCGCTGTAACTGCTACTGCTGCCACTTGAACGGTAACCTCCGTTGTAACTGCCACTACTGCGTTGCGTATTGCTACTGCCGGAAGTGCGAACAGAAGACGAAGTGCTTGTGCTGCTTTGCGTCGGACGACGTACGGTCTGCGTGTTACCGGTAGAGCGTTGTTGCGTTTGCGTATTACCCGATGTGCGGTATGTCTGTCCGTTGCTTGAGCCGCGGTATTGACTATGGGTATTCGCTGCCGAGCGTTGAGTCTGATTGCTGTACGACACACGTTGAGTCTGACCATTAGTTGTCGAACGTTGAACTTGTGCGCTGCGATATTGCGTTCCGTCGTGACGACTCGGCTGAGCGTTGCTTACGCGGTTGTACGCCGTGGTACGACTGCCATATGTACGTGATTCTCTGCTGAATGCAGGAGCTGTCGAACTATTGAAACTCTGACGTTGCGGTGCGTGACCCGTAGCATATGACTGACGATAGTTAGCTGCATGTTGACTGCGTATCTCGCGGGCATTGCGAATTCCGCTATTACGGTGCTCAAACGAATGGTTCGGATGAGCCATTGCGTAGTCGTGACGTCTTACGTGGTGATAAAGATCGTGGTAACCGTGACGAATACTGCGTCCCGGACGGAATGAACACCAGTGGTGGTGGTGATGGTAGGCGTAGCAACGATGCCAATACCAATCATGCGCCCAGCAGTGATGTACGTGCCACCAAGTCGGATAGTATTCCCAATACCAAGGGCTATGCCATGCGTACCAGGAAGGACTCCAGAACCAATCGTAGATGTACGGACGATAAACGTACACAGGTTCAATAATATAGTTCGTTCCATATACGTATTCGTCACCCACTACCTGAACCGACACGTTGTTGGTAGCTTCATCTTTCTCTACGTAGATAGATGCAACATCCTGGTAGATATCCTTTGCCAATATAGCTTGCAGTACTATCAGGCGTTTGTTGCCTTCTCCGGTCTCTACGACGCGCAGGTAGTCAACTTGACCATCTCCATTCAGGTCGAGGTTGCAGAATGCGCTGTCCGGATTATTGAGCATCGTCTCGAACTCTTCCAGATTCCTGGCTTCAGCAAAAAGCTTTGCCACTACCTTCAGGTCAAGTCCTTCAGAGATGTCAGAACTGTTGGCAGAAACTGTGATCGTTTCCTCTGCCCATAACGCTGTACTCAGAAGCATCAGCGACATCAGAAGTGTAGTGAACTTTTTCATAATTATATGTTTTTGAGGGTTAATACTATTGATAATTCTATCGTTTACCCTTATCGTACAACAACCGTGCCAAACTGCTAAGGTACTTCTATAAATCAGTCGTTTTAAAGAAAGTACCCCGATATGTTGACATATAAAAAACTCTTGTTTGCTTTTGACTTTTTCTTGGTATCAGCCTGACTTTCAATCAGTCGCAATCACACGATTGCTCCATCAATCAAGCCAATCATCTATTCAAGAAAAAACTCAAAATCATAATAAGCCTAATTTATGGAAGTACCTTACACCAACTTCAGGTCGTGGTGCATTTTCTCTTTTTTGGTGCGCATATAGCGTTCGTTCCAATGATTAGGTACTATCTCAATCGGCACATTTTCAACTATTTGAATGCCATAGCTCTCCAGTCCGACACGTTTAACGGGATTATTGGTCATCAGTCGCAATTTGAGTGCACCCATCTCACGCAATATCTGCGCACCCACTCCGTAATCGCGTTCATCGGGACGGAAACCGAGGTGTACATTCGCCTCTACTGTATCTTCTCCCTGTTCCTGCAGTTTATACGCGCGTATTTTATTCATAAGACCTATACCACGGCCTTCCTGATTCATATAAACGAGTATTCCTTTTCCTTCCTTCTCTATCATCTGCATGGCTTTAGCGAGTTGTTCGCCACATTCGCAGCGACGTGAGCCGAAGATATCTCCTGTCATGCAACTGGAGTGTACGCGACACAACACCGGTTCATCTTCGCTCCACTCGCCTTTGGTGAGTGCTACATGCTCCAAACCGGTTGTCAGATCACGGAAAGGAGTGAGCATGAACTCGCCGTTCTGCGTCGGCAGAAAGACCGTCTCGCCGCGCTCCACCAAACCGCTTGGCTGTTTGTCCGCTCTTTCACTATCCGATGAACCGGCACACTCCGGATGATCGGAATGCTCCAGGCGATAGGATATCAGATCCTTGATAGTAATAATCTTCAATTCAAACTCGCGCGCCACCTCTTGTAACTGCGGCATTCGCGCCATCGTTCCGTCTGGATTCATGATCTCGATGAGTGCGGCTGCCGGTTGCAGTCCGGCCAGACGAGCCAGATCGACTCCGGCCTCAGTATGTCCGGCACGTTGCAGCACGCCGCCTGCCTTAGCATATAACGGATTGATATGGCCCGGACGACCGAAAGTCTCAGGACGGCTTTTCGGGTCAGCCAAGGCTTGGATAGTGGCGGCACGGTCTGCAGCGGAAACACCGGTTGTACAACCATCCAGTTTATCTACCGTGACGGTGAAGGGAGTGCCGAGCATGGAGGTGTTGTTCGCCACCTGATGCATCAGATCCAACTCCGCGCAACGCTGTTCAGTAATAGGACAACACAGCACGCCTCGTCCGTGCTGCAACATAAAATTGACTTTCTCCGGTGTAATCTTCTCTGCCGCGATGATGAAATCGCCTTCGTTCTCGCGATCTTCATCATCCACAACGATTACGAATTTGCCGAGACGGAAGTCTTCCAGAGCTTCTTGTATAGTGTTGATTCGCATAGCTTTTTGTATAGTGTAGATTCACTCAGTTTCTTATATATTTTCTTCAGCAGTCGTTTGGTCTTGTTCTTTAGTCTGACGTACTCTTTTTCCCAAGCCTCCGGGTTGAAGAGCGGCGAATCGGTGGCAGCCTTGTAGGTCAAGAAGATGCCGATAGGCAGCAACACAAACGAGCTGAGCCACATGCCCGCCCAACAGGGCCACAATGCCTCACGCGCCATCTTGTAGCCGGTATTGTCGATGATATAATAGACAATAAACATGATTACCGAGATTACCACCGGCGCACCCAATCCGCCCTTGCGGATGATGGCACCGAGCGGTGCACCGATAAAGAAGAACACCAGACACGCAAAAGCGAGTGTAAACTTGCGATAGAGTTCCATCTGATGTTTGCGTATGTAGCGCTGCGCATCGTCCAGCAGCAGGGCGTGATACTCCACCTGGTCGCGATAATTACGCGCTTTCTCCTCTGCTGTGTTATATGCCATTTGCTGCCTCTTGACGCTCAGGCGATTCCACAGGCTGTCAATATCACACGTCTCCAATTCCTGTTTGTCCAACACCGGCAACTCCACAGTCTCATGTCTGTCGTCGCGGCTGAAATAGCGTTCTTTGATCATGTAATTGCTCTGTTCACGGCTTGTCTGCTTGGACACCACCTTCACCGAGTCAATCGATTCAATCAGTTGCGCCACGTTCTTGCTCACGTGCTGATCCTCCAGCATCGATTCGTCGTAGCGGTTGAAGTCCGTTGAGAAATCTATCACTATCTGCTTGCGAGAAAAGGTCTCACGGCGGTAAGGTATATTCTGCGTCTTACCCGTTGCGCGCTGCTGGTTCTTGTCCAGATTCTCGAACGACTCACCATTGATCAATTCCAATATCAGGTATCGTTTGTCAGCACTTGACGCGAGACGGCCAGTGTCGGCCACCATCACCTTAGCGCTATGAAAACCCGATGAATAGTCATAGATCATCATATTGAGCAGTTCACCTTTGCGCGTCTTCTCGCGCACATAGATATGATAACCGCTTATCTCGTCGTAGAACTCTCCTATAGGTATTTGCAGTTCGGGACTCTTCTGACGGAGTGAGAAGATGAGCGCCCACAATTTCATCTGCGAACGCGGCAACACGTTGTTGCTAAAGAAGAACGCACCGACGGAAAGCATAGCTATAGCTATCGTCAGCGGACGCATGATACGGAAGAGCGAGATACCGGCAGCTTTCATGGCTGTCAGTTCGAATTTCTCCGCCAGGTTGCCAAAAGCAATCAGCGAACTGAGCAATATGGCTAAAGGCAATGCCAGAGGAACGACAGAGGCACAAGCGTACAAGAAAAACTCCGCCAGCACGCCCAGACTGATTCCTTTGCCCACCAAATCATTCACGTGCATCCACATGAACTGCATCAGCAGAATGAAGATAGCAATGAAGAACGTAGCCAGAAAAAGCCCCAGAAAATTCCGGAGCAGATAAATATCTATTTTCTTAACAAATCTCAACTATCAACTATCAATTTTCAATTATCAACTATCTTCATCCTTTTAGGTTCTCACTCACAAAAATGAGTGGTAGCAAGTCGGCTGCAGAGTCAAATATATACGTCTCATCTTCTCCGTACAAAATCACTTCCATCTTGCCTCCGTAGCGATGTTCTGTCTCCACCATCACCTGGCGACATGCCCCGCAGGGCGAACCGGGTTCTTTGGTAAAATGCCCATCCGTATAGCAGGCGATGGCCAGTTTCTCGACAGGCTGGTCCGGATATTGTGCTCCTGCGGCAAAGAGCGCGCTACGCTCAGCACAGAGGCCGCTCGGATAAGCTGCATTCTCCTGGTTGCAACCACGTATAATCTCCCCATTAGCCAACAAGGCAGCCGCGCCGACGTGGAAATGGCTATACGGGCAATAACTGCGTTCGGTTTGCTCCTTGGCTATATTGATTAGCGCACGATTCTCTTCGCTCAACTCGTCCCACTGATATACACGAAGACGGGCATTCAAATTGCACTCTTTCATACTACTTGATTGGGTTAAATAAGTCCTTTCTTGTTGTCATTCTTAGCAAAGTCATTCACCTTTGCGGCTGCAAAGGTACTGCTTTTTTCTGACATGTGCAAATTTAATTAATAAAAACCGAGCGCAGGCTTTCTTTTCCTGCGCTCGGATGATAATTTATTCAAAAAAGAATTACAACTCTTGCCCAATTACGGTATAAGTCTTTTTGTCATGAACAATAAGTAAATTCCCTTTGTTAAAATATTTATATGACTTCTTTTGATTATCCAACGCTTTCAATGGTAAGATATACTGGAAATCTTTCCAAACATCTGCATCTTTGTACAACTCGATGGTACCCATTGGTACATAGAGGGTACACTCCTTGATATTCACCCCAGAAAATGTCCCATAAAATACTGATTGCGGGATTAATGAGTAATTAATAACATTCGCTATTGCAGAGCATCCAGAAAATACATTATATCCAATTCTTGTTACACTACTTGGTATAGTTATGCTTGTCAAATAGAGCCCTCCACAAAAAGTATTGTCCTTAATATTCGTAACATTATTTGGTATTGCCAGTTCTGTTATTTCAGAATCACCGATGTACAAATGATGTGCTATAGTCAAAGGATTAGCCGAATAATCACTAAAATCGATATTGCACCATGAAGCGAGATCGTTAATGTGCACTCTATTTAGACTTGCGCATCCACTAAAAGTTTCATATCCAATGCTTTCCACTCCATTCCCAATAATAACTTTTCTGAGATTAACACAATAACTAAAGGCTAAATTTCCTATACTAACCACTTTGTTGGGAATATCGATAGTTTCAATTCCAATACAATTCTCGAAAGCGCCCTCTCCTATACTTGTAACACTATTTGGAATAGTGATGGAAGAAAGGTTCTTTAACCCGTAGCACAAATATGCAGGAATATGTTCAACTTCCTCTCCAAACGCAAATTCTGTAAGAGGACACATATCATAACCAAAGAAATCTATAAAGAATGGCGTAAAATACGATTTAAAGTCCATACAATGCTTTGCATTCCAAATAACATTTGTCAAAGATGAGCAACCATAAAAAGCCAATTCTCCAATACTTGACACATTTTTTCCAATAGATACACTAACAATGGCTGCGCAATCCTTATATGCATAAGACCCGATACTTTTTACACTATTGGGAATAACTACATTTTTAAGTCCTTTGCACCCTTCAAAGGCGCTTTCCTCAATATTGACTACGCTATTCCCAATCGTAAGAGATGTTAAATTCTGGCACTCTTTGAATGCACTTTCTTCGATAGTTTCTACACTGTTGGGAATTGAAACATTTCTTAAACTTGAACAATTATGAAATGTTTCCTCTTTAATTATTGTCAGGCCATTTGGAATAGTCAGGTTTGTTAGGCTTGTACAATTCTCAAAAGCAGCTGCGCCAATACTTCTCACGCTATTAGGAATGGAAACGGTCGTAAGATACGAGCAACCACTAAAGGCACATACTCCTATGCTTGTTACACTTTGGGGGATGTTGATGGTTGTAATATTTTGCATTCCGCTGCAGAAGAAATTAGGTATAACCCTCACATCTTCTCCTAACACAATACTATCAACTTGATCTCCAAAATGACAATTATTGCAATTTCTTGCATTCCAAACTACTTTTGTCAGCTTTGAGCAGTTTTCAAAAGCTTCACGTCCAATACTTGTAACATTTTTAGGCACACAAAAACTCGACAATGAAACACATCCATAGAATGCTCTTTCACCAATACTTTGCACTTTATCGCCAATCAAAACGCTTGACATAGCCGAACATTCATAAAATGCATCTTCCTCTATATTCTTAACATTATCTGGGATTGTGACACTCCTCAAAGCAGTACAATTAGCAAAAGTACCATCTTTGATGGTTGTAACACTATTCGAGATGGCTATATTGGTTAGGTTCTTGCATTGCCAAAAAGCACTTTCACCTATATCTGTTACACTATTAGGAATGATTACACTTTCCAAGCCACACCAATCGAATGCATAAGCTCCTATACTTTTCACACTGTTTGAAATTGAAATGCTTAACAATCCTGAACAATATTGAAAGGCCCAATTACCAATACTTATAACTCCATTAGGAATAATAACACTTGACAAATTATAACTTTTATAGAACGC
>JAILDU010000010.1 GCA_024689005.1 Paludibacteraceae bacterium | reverse complement strand
AACAGCGTGCAAAGGTAGTGTTTTTTTTGCATATATGCAAGAAAAATATACCAAATATAACATTTTTTCCTAAACAACACACAAAAGACTGCACCAGTCGTCCCTGCGGAAAGGTTCTCATTAACTATAAAACCAAAGGTTGCGCGTGTGTACAGCCTTTTGTTTGATTGAGGAGGGGAAATTATTGATTCCAGATGTATTGAATGGTTTCCGGAATCGGTCCACCTTCGTTTAGTTCGCATTGGATGGTCATTGGCATAGGCAAGGCTCCCATTTGCAGATAGACGGTCATCTGTACGCCGTAAGTGTCTTGCTCGGTTTTGCCGGTGAATTGTAATTCTGCCGTTTGAATAGAAACAGCACCTTGGAAACCGGCTTCGTTCATGTTGTACGAGATAGGTTTGTCCAGCGCAACGCGGATGAATCCTGCGGTGGGGTAGAGATCTCCCACGCTGATCAGCATAGGAATGCTGTCGATATTGATCTCGTATCCGGGGAGCGAATCAACGGAGCTCTGCATCTTCATTTGTCCGGTTATGCTATATCTGTGTGACGTCAGTTCGGGCACGAGGAAGCCGTTCTCTCCGAGTCCTCCAACGAGTTCGCGGAGCGTGTGTTCGGAATAGACGAACTCGCGACTTTGCTCCAAAGTGCCGTTTGAGATAGTAACGTCAAACACCAGATTACCAGCTTCGTTCTTGCCGGTATTGGTGATAGTTTGTGAGCCGGACAAGACCGCTCCGTAGCATTGGAAATTGTCGAAAGAGGGAGTGATGATAGAACCTTCGGCTTCGAAGAAATTGGTGGCATGGATGCGCATGATGCCTCCATGTTGCAGTCCGTCCGCACCGATGGCGGAGTCGCCGTAGTTGACCGTAACGACCACGGGCCATGTGCCATCTTTGGGGTCGATGTCGTAGATGGGATAGACGGCATCATCGTTGGTGAGTGCCGGCGCGTTAGCCTTGCGGCTATTGGTGATAATCATCGCGTTGGTTATCTCCGTGAAATTGCCGTTCCACGCAACGGGAGTGATGAAATAGTCGGCGATAGTGTTTTCGTTCTCGGCGGGAGGCGTAACAACGATGGTGTCCTTCGGTTCCTGCGGATCTTCGGGCTCTTCTACAGGTGGATTTTTCTCCTTACAAGCAAATAGCACAGCGGCTATTGCAACCAAATAAATGTACTTTTTCATGTCGTTTAAGTTTTGTTATCGGCTGCAAAGTTACTGCTTTTTTTGCAAACTAACAAATAAAAATGCAATAAATACCTAATTTTAGGTATTGTGGTCGTGTAGAAAAAGCAGTAATTTTGCACCGAATTTCTAAAAATGATTTAATCAGGTATGAAAACATCACAATATATAGTTATTAAATCTATTCTATTAGTAATAGGAATGTGCGTGTGTGCGTTCGTACGTGCGCAGGTGTCGGGTGTTGTGCTGGACGACAAAGGCGAAGTGCTCATTGGCGCGAATGTCTATTGGTCCGGGACCACTCAGGGTGTGGCCACCGATATAGATGGCGCGTTCAAGTTGATGCCTGTCAAATCGACTAATCGTCTGGTGGTTAGTTACGTGGGGTATCACAACGACACGACCGAGGTGCTGAATCGCGACCCGCTGACCATCGTGCTGGTGGATGAAGCGGTATTGGACGAGGTGACAATAACTGAGCGCAAGATGGGCGTCATCAAGAGTCGTGTGTCCGCCTTTGATACGCAGACTATCGGGACAGAAGAGTTATGCCGTGCGGCGTGCTGCAACCTGAGTGAGGCGTTTGAGACTAACGCTTCGGTTGATGTGGCTTATGCAGATGCAGCCACGGGTGCGAAACAGATCAGATTGCTGGGATTGAGCGGTACGTACGTGCAACTGATCCAGGAGAATACGCCTGCCGTGCGCGGTTTGGCGCAGACGTTCGGGCTGGAGTATATACCCGGTCCGTGGATGAGCAGTATTCAGGTAAGCAAAGGAACCTCTTCGGTAATCAACGGCTATGAAGCCACCACGGGTCAGATTAATGTAGAATTGCTCAAGCCGCAGACGCAAAATCCGTTGTCGGTCAACGTGATGCTCAATTCCGAACTGATGACCGAAGCCAATATCATGGGCGGATGGAAGATTCCGTTGAAAGATGCGGATGACGAACATGAACATCACCATGAGGAGGGTGAGCATTGTCATCATCAATCGCTTTATACGGGTCTGTTGGCGCATTACGGACAGAATTTTCTGCCGATGGATGAGAACCACGACTCGTTTTTGGATATGCCTAAGATGCAAAACGCCAACTTGGCGAACCGTTGGTTTTACAAGCATGGCGATTATACGTTCCAGGCTTTTGTGCGCGGATTGTACGACCGTCGTCGCGGAGGACAGATGTCAGATACGATAGCCAATCCGTATCGTATCGACCTCAATAACTGGCGAGTAGAAGGATTCATGAAGAACGGCTATGTCTATGACGACGAGAGCGGTTCGTCTGTGGCTTTGGTGGCGGCGGTCAGTTATCACAATCTGGACAATACATACGGAACGCGCAATTGGCAAGCCGACCAACTGAATGCTTATCTGAACGGCATATGGCAACGCAATTGGGAAGGCGGAGGATTGATAGACAATGACCATCGCCTCTCTGCGGGTGTTTCTGTCAATTTCGATAAGTATAACGAGAGGCTGAGCAGCATGTATGC
>JAILDU010000085.1 GCA_024689005.1 Paludibacteraceae bacterium | reverse complement strand
TAGCAGGAGCATTGTTGCTTGCGCTTCTATAGGCAATAGGAGCTGTTCCAACGATATTGATATCAGCACCATTGCGCGCTTTGCCGGTTACAGACCATCCTTCGTCGGTGACTGTTAATGTACCGCTTGCAATAAGCCATTGTCCTGTAGGAACGAGATAACCTTGTTGGAAGTAAGCACGCGAAACAGGACTATAATTAGAACCGCCAGTTTCGTAGTGTTCATCATCGCGGAATCCTGCGTAGGCATTGCCCGGCTTCGGCTCTAAAGAGAACGGATATGTGCCGTTAGGAATAGAAGTCGCATTCAAATCGGTGAATACATAAATAAATGCAGCAGGGATGCAAGTTGTGCCGTCAAACTTGAATGTAATATTAGGATTATATGCCATGATAGTCCAAAATTTGAAGCCATCGCTGCTGTACGATTTATAGGAAGCCTGTGTATTGGACATTATTTCTTTTTCCTGATTAGTGTAGTCTTTGGGTCCTGCTGTTGCGCTTGGCTCCGGATAGTAATCAGGAACAGGTTCTTTAGTAATACCACCATGCTGTATGTCTGCACCGCCCTTTGAACCTGAAACGACAGGACGTTGGTTGGCCTGAATGGCCGGTTTGTACTCACCTTCTGTCAGGAAGGCAACAACCATACAGTTCTCTGCATTCCATTTGTCGCTCAGTTCAATGTCGTACTCTGCAGTATATGAACGATTCTTATCAACGACACTAATCGGGCTACCGAATGTTTCCGTTAAGAAAGCGCGAACAGCGTTGGTGTGGCGGAACTCTTTCCAACCTTTAAAAGTATTATTGTAGTCAGATTGATAATCAATCATACCGCTTTCCTTAACCAGTACGGTCAGTTTGAGTGCAGGGTAGTCTGCTTTTCCGATCTGACCTGTTACTTTTACATGCAATTTGCGGCTGTTTGCGTCATAAGTGTTGGCTATATTAACCGAAGCGTAGGTGGTTTTTGCAAAACTCTTTGTCACATATCCAAGATAACCCGGGTGAAAAACTACTTCATTAACTTCTTTCCCTTTCTCATTTGTGTACGATGTCTCTTCTCGGTTGATGGACATACTTGGAGCTCCTTCTACTTCTAATTTACTGGCAATTTCGCTACTTCCTTTCACAGTAAAGTTGTCCTCTGTGTAACCATCGTGATGTAGTACAACGACCCAGTTTGTGTCGTTCTTGATAAAATCGTGGATGTAGTCCATGCCAGAAGGACAATAGCCACAATCTTGACCAGTAAACTCTTCAATGAGATTCTTTTTCGGAAAATCTCCATTGTAAAGCTTTAACTCTTTCTCGCAAGCCGTGAATGCGAGCATAACTGCGCCGATGAGGGCGAATAAAAAAGAATGATTACGCATAACTTACTTGGTTTTTAAGTATTTGTTATTTCCGTGAATATATAGGCCGGCAGGCAGTTCGCTCACGCGCGCATTGCCTACTTTTGTTCCGTCAATAGTGTAAACAAGAGCCGTTTGGTCGGCTGAGATGTTGTCAATACCTTGCGATTTGCGGACGTAACGCACCGTTAGTGTCTGTGACTCGGTGCCATCTGTGAATACGTAGGTTATCGTAACATCCGAACCCGGGGCAGGCGTATAGTGCAAGAACCATGTTTGTATCCCTGTAGCATTGAATGACAAGTTCTCTGAGGTTTGTTTGTTGCCTCCTGTACATTGGCCACCGCAACAGAACTCGTCTGACAAACCGGCTTCCGAACGGGTGATGGTTACATTGAGAGTGTTGCCGTTAATCAACACATTGCCTTCCAGTCCCATCTCATATTTCCCGCTCAGCGGATCTTCTTTGCCTTCTTCGATAGTCAGGCTCATTCCTTCTTCATCCAGTTCGCCATATCCTTTCACGCTTACCAACAGCGCATTGGCGTTTGGCATGCACAACATGGCTGCCGCAATAATTGTAAATATTTTCCTCATAGTTGTTGTATATTTGTTTCTGTTGCATTTAAGATGTGCTTGTCTTCTTTGTCAAGAATCAACGCCACTATATGACAATTGTCGGCATTGCATTGATCCGGCATACGAAGCACAGATGTTTCATGGACAGATTGCGCATTCAGAGATATTGTTTTTCCCCACGGATCGCCTGCTACTGCACGTAGCACATGATTGTGCGTATAGTTCATATTGGCTGTTCCGTCGGGCATCATCTGCGCGCCAGTTATATTGTCTTCTGTCAGCCATATTACCAAGTCAGCCTGCATCTCTAAACCGGCATATGCCATCGTTGCGATGGTTACTTCGCGCGTTTCGGTATCCACTTGCGCATTGACGAACAAACGGATATCCGTTTCGTCGCTCATACGTTCCTGCAGACACGATGCCCATTGGATATAATCCACCAATATATCGCCCTCATAAGGCATCATATCAATATTACCCGTTGGAAAAGATGTGGTCGCTGTTCCCCCCATCCATTGATAATAGACATCTGCCGCGGGACAGGTATAGTCGTACTTACCTTGCGTGAACGGATTAGTAGCAGGGTGCATTGCCACCACTATCAATTGGTCGCTGTACATCTCCTGCAATTTGTGCGCCTCTTCTGCTGCCATCGGACAATTGACACAACGGAAGCCCGTGTACTCAATCAGCACATGCGGATGAACTTCATCGGAAATGTTCAGCGGCATTTCTATCAGTTGTTCATCCTCAGGTATCACCTGACACGCACATAGCGTGGATATTATCGTCAATATGATTATTCGTATTTTTGTCATTCGTTTCTTGTCTTTCTTACCATGTAAACGCATAACTCATGCTTACACCTTCTTGTTGCGGAACGTAGCGGCAAATACCGCCCGAACAATTGAAACCCGCGCGCGTCTTGGTGTAACCAACCATCAGTCGGTGCGCACCGTGCATATAGGTTGCTGCTGCCGTGTAATAGTGAGCATGTGTTGCCTCGCTTGCACCGCCTATGTTGTACATATATTGCCCACTCAGCGTCACGCAACTAAACATGTTCAGTTCGCACAACGCAAAAATCCACTGACCTTCATACTGCCGGGTGAACAAATACTGCAACTCCGCACGCAGGCTGAAATTATCTGTTATCTCCACGTGGTTATCCAATACTGCTATACCGGAACGAATAAGGTCGCCGTGGCCTTCTACCACTTGTTGGTTGTATGTTTGGTACATCAGCATGGCATTCAATCTCCAACGCTTGGTGATTCGCTTGTTCAATTCCACATTAACGTCTGTATAATTCTCGCCTTCGGTGGCTGTATTGACGCGCCAACTACCTTCCTCGCTCAGTCCGCGTATATGGCTGGCACTCAGTTTGAGCGTGGTGCCGTAACGGCCGCCCATCTTGGTCTTGCGTGCCCAGGTGTAGCGCAGTTCGGTCTGAAAAGCCCATTCGCCGGCCGTGTATTGCGTGGCGTACGGATACATGGCCGCCAGCGTGTAGGTGTGTTGCTGCGCAAAGGCAGGCATGTGGTTCAGTTGCCCGGCCAATCCATTGCGCTTACGTTCGCTACGAAATGACATATTCTCCGAGCGCTTCACTTGCGCCAACACGGACATTCCTTTGCGCGAGTAACTGAGCGACAGCAACAAGGCTTGTCCCGGACGATAAGTGAAACTATTGTCTGCACACGGATCATTGGCCTTATATGCATATTCAGCCAACAGATCGAACCCTTTATACTGCAAATTGGCACGTACGTCACCGGCTCCAACCCATAACGGAAGATTGTACCTATATGGCTTACCTTTGATCACAGTCAATATAGTATCGTCTTGCTCATATTTGCTGACGTAACTTCCGCCTAAGGTCAGCCCAACCTCTGCTGATTGCATTCGTGGTGACCACTGCTGGATATCCAATTCCAGATTGGCTCCCACCGCGGCATCTTGTGTGTAGTTCCAGCCCCAGGCATGGTCTTCGTAACAATTCCAATAACGGCGTTGTTTACCACCCAACAGCGTTAGACTAATTCCTCGATATGGCTGAATTTCGATCTTAGCACCGCGCAAGGCATTGTCCACGCCCAACGCACGATCTTCGTACAAGCTCAGCACAAGACCGGAACCAAATTGGCCGTACACATCTCCCACGGTAATCTGTCCCCATCTAAAATCCGCCATAGCGCTAAGGCGGCCTATACCATGCCCGCTGATACCCGATTCATAACCGGGCAGTGGCCATTGTGTCAGTTCGGCACGCGTATCAAAACGCAACCCGCGAAAACCGATACGAGTGACCGCATTATGCTCATATCGAACAGACAAATCCAAATAATTGTTGCTCAGATGGTCTATCTTTGCCCATCCGGCACGAGGTATAGCGCGAACACTTGACACATCCACCGTCGGAAATAATCCGTCATGCTGAACGCTTCCACTGACGCTCCACGTATTCTCAGCCGGTGTGGCCTGCACAAACAACGTATCTTGCGACCAACCGGCCACAGCCACCAACAGGACTAATACTAATATAAAATGCTTGCTTTTCAATTACTTCAAATACTTCTTAATCTCTTTCTCATTGCCATCGCTGTAACCCACGTGGTTATAAACGATTTTGCCCTTACTATCTATAATGAACAAGTGTGGAATGCTCTGCACGTTCATCGCGCGCTTGAAATCGCCGTTCGGATCCAGCAGCACTTTGTACTCCCAACCGTAACCTTCTACGAACGGTTTCACTTTCTTGCTATCTTGGCCTTGGTCGGTAGAGACGATATACATCGTAACGCCTGTTTCGTCCTGCCAATCGGCATAGAGCTCGTCTATCGCTTTCAGTTCGCGCAGACACGGCTTACACCATGTAGCAAAAAACGAGATGATTACCGGCTTACCGTTACTCAATTCTGCCGTATTGACGGTTTTGCCATTGATATCTTTAAGCGAAACACTCGGCAGAGCGGCATTTACCATCAGGGCGCAAAACATTGCCGCTACCAAAAAAATACTCTTTTTCATAATCATTATAGTTTAAATTCCTAATCGCATTAAGCTTTCGGAGCATTATCGAAGGCATTTCGAATTCATATCGAGGTTTTATCGGGGTTTTGTCGGGGTTTTGTCGGGGTTTTATTACTATCTAACTTCGCATATGTACAACCACCCATACAATAATCGTGCAATAATTCATTATATCGGGTGCAAAAGTACACTTTTTTTTTTACATACACTAATTTTCCGTTACTTTTGCAATATTAGAGTTGCAAAAAGTACGAATTTTTATCTTTTGCTGTTGAAAATTTTGATATATTGACATTTTGTTGTATTTTTGCAATCGATTTCAATCAGAAAACAACATAAACACATTATTTAATAACTAAATTTCGACGA
>JAILDU010000065.1 GCA_024689005.1 Paludibacteraceae bacterium | reverse complement strand
AACACGCTGTCGCTCATGATCTGGAAGACGGGATGATTGTAGCACACTGCGTAGTTGTGTTTCTTGTTTCGGGTTAGTGCGTCTTCTCCGAAAGCGAAGAAAGGCTTGTCATAGCCGATGAAAGCCAGGACGGATGGCATGATATCTGTCTGGCTGACTACATCCGTGCGCTCCTCTGCCGGAAGCATAGCCGGGCAGTAGAAGGCTATAGGCACGCGGAAGAGCCCGTCTGCGTTGTTATATTCCGGTCGTGCTATCTGATTGGTGTGGTCGGCTGTGAGGACAAAGAGCGTGTGGTCGAACCACGGCTGTGTCTTGGCGTAAGCGAAGAACTCACGCAGCGCATGGTCGCTGTAGCCTATACACTGATGAATCGGCAATGTTCCTTGCGCAAAGACACCCTCATAGCGTGCCGGTACTCGAAACGGATGATGGCTCGAGGCGGTGAAGACGGCAGTCATGAACGGCTCGGGCATCTCACTCATTGTGCGGGCAAAGAACTGCAGAAACTCCTCGTCCCAGATGGCCCATGTCCCATCAAAACCCTGTCGTCCGTCGGGGTACTCGTCCATGCCGTAGTAGGCGTCAAAACCTGCGCTGCGGGCATAGGCTTGAAAACCCATACTGCCGTTGGGCGCTCCGTGGAAGAAGGCCGTGCTGTAACCCTCGCGACCGAGACAATCGGCTATCGACGAGACGGCATTGGTGGAATAGGGAGTCACCACGTACGGCTCAATCAGCATCGGTATAGAAGACAGAACAGATGGCATGGCGTCTATTGACTTGCGACCGCTGGCATAGGAGTGCTGCCACGTGACGCTCTGCGCAAACAGCGAGTCCAAGAACGGTGTGTAACCGTCATAATCCGGCAGGTGGCGATTGTAGAATCCGATATATTCGCTGGAGAACGACTCCAAGATCAGTACGACCACATTGAGCGGTTCTTTGCTCCGCACGCTGTCGGCTGCCGAGCCTTCGTGGCAAGGAGACATGATGCTGTCCAGCTCGCTTGGCGGGAAATAGTGCGGCTCAATGTAAGTGCTTCCTTCGGTGGAACGCATGAGCGAGAAGGGCGTATTGAGCACCAATAGGGTCTCCTGCGGACGGTCGGTATATTGCATGGCATTGCTGAGCGTGATGGGGCGGGTGTATTTGCCGAAACCGCCGCGCATACCGATGACAATCATATAGACCGATGCCGCAAAGAGCAACGTCTCGCATAGGTAATAACACCAAGCATGGCGCTTGTCATAGTAGGCTGACTCCGAGTGCGCAAAGCCGCGGTATAGCCAAACCAAGACGGCAATCATAGTCAAACCGAAGAGCGTGACGTACCAATACTGCGTGCAGCCTTGCATGAAGATAGAGAACAGATTGCCGTCGTTCTGAAACTCGTCGAAGAAAGTGATGGTGGTACGTCGGTCTGTGAATCGCACATAGACCATGTCGATACAATTGACGGCTATGCCTAATATGTTCGGCACCAGAAATAGCCATTTAGCCACGCGTTGGTAATGTGCGTTCTCTTTCCATCTAATGGGTAGCGGCAAGAGCATCATCACCAGATAGACGCTGCTCAGGTAGAGCACGGCCGTCAGGTCAAAACGCATACCGCCGATTGTCATTTCCAATAGGTGTGCGGGCGTTACGTCAGGAAACAAGTCCGGACTGATGAGATAAAAGAAAAGTCGTGATAGCGTATAAATAGCCATCACGAGCAGTATATTCACCGCTGCACTTATCCACGGGTGTGAGACAATATGTCGGATCCTTTGTTTCATTTTCTGTCACCTGCTCCCTGTCACCTTATTTGCCGTTAAAGAGGTTCATCGTTCGGTCTATGCCCTGCAGGCAGAAGGAAGGAATCAGGTCTGTGATGACCTTCATGCGGTCCGGCATGAGCCGTTCTTCCTCGTCTGTCCATTTGCCCAATACAAAATTGACTTGTGCGCCGCGTGTGAACTCATTACCTATACCAAAGCGCACACGCGCGTAGTTCTCTGTGCCGAGTACGGACTGTATGTTGCCCAATCCGTTGTGCCCGCCGTTGCTGCCCTGCTTGCGAATACGTATGGAGCCGAAGGGTAGATTCAGATCGTCAACCAGTACGAGCATATTCTCTACCGGTATCTTTTCTTGCTGCAGCCAATAGCGCACGGCGTTACCGCTCAGGTTCATGTATGTGGATGGCTTGAGCAACACCATCTCGGCTGACTTGACGCGGCACTTGGCTACAAATCCGTAGCGCTTGTCTTGCCATTCGGCATTGACCGATTCGGCAAAGGCGTCTATCATGCGGAAACCTATGTTGTGGCGCGTGTTGGTGTACTCGTCGCCTATGTTACCCAATCCGACAATGAGAAATTTCATTCTTGCAATCGTTTAGTGGTTATAAGTCGCTATGCTATGTTAATTGAATAGGGCGGGGCGTCAAACGCCTCGCCCCTTCTCTTATATTGTCAGTTGTGACTTAGGTTTATCCTTGCTTGCTCTGACGAGTTGCCTTAACCTCTGCTACACAAGCGTCAGCCGGGCTAACGAACTTGAGGTTGTCTGCCTTAACGTCAGCAACGGCAATCTTCTTGCCCAATCCGAGTTCGGTAACGTCGATATTGATGCGATCCGGGAACTGAGTGTAGATACCTTGTACTTTCAGCTTGCGCATGTCCTGTACCAGCTTACCACCGGCTTTAACACCCTCTGCCAAACCATTGAGTTGAACAGGAATCTGAACGATAACCGGCTTCTTCTCATCTACAGCGAGGAAGTCAATGTGGAGTGTGTTACCGCTGATCGGGTGGAATTGCAACTCCTTAACGATAGCGTTGGTCTTCAGGTCACCGATAGTGAGAGCTACAATCTGTGTGTCCGGAGAATAAATCAACTTACGAACATCACCTGCTGCTACTGTGAAGGTCAGGCTCTGACCGCAACCATAGAGGTTGCAAGGAATCAATTCTTCTGCGCGAAGAGCCTTAGCGGCCTTCTTTCCGTACTCGCTACGCGGAGTACCTACGAGTTCAAATACTTTCATTTTAATAATAAATAATGTGTTGTGTTACTTAATACCGTGTATCTCATCACACGTGTCTCGGCCGTGTCATCGGTCATTCGACTTGCTGACTGTTGACTTTTGACTATAAAGGCTGCCTTGCGCAGCCCTCTTTGTTGTCCACCGAGGAGTCGAACCTCGCTTCTCGGAACCAAAATCCGGTGTAATACCGATATACGAGTGGACAATGCTCTGACAGGGGTCAAAATACCTCCTCATCGAAAAGCGGGTGCAAAAGTACTGCTTTTTTTTGACATGACCAAATAATTCTGCATTTTTTTTACCGAA
Organism: Paludibacteraceae bacterium; assembly: GCA_024689005.1. Taxonomy (GTDB): domain Bacteria; phylum Bacteroidota; class Bacteroidia; order Bacteroidales; family Paludibacteraceae; genus Colicola. The sequence goes on along the minus strand of JAILDU010000065.1, from coordinate 517 downwards.
AACGTCATTTTTATGCTCTTAACCCTACAAAAATAAGAATAATTGCATTTTTTTGCAAAAAAATTTGGTCATATCATTTTTTTGTAGTACTTTTGCACCCGCTTTTGAAAAAGAGCGTGTGTTTATTGCCGAATTGTGTAATGGTAGCACTACAGATTCTGGTTCTGTCTGTCTGGGTTCGAGTCCTGGTTCGGCAACTTAAAAAGTCCTCCTTCAGGGGACTTTTTTTGCGAACCGGCTTTCACCCAGAGGTTCTTATCTCGCTCCGCTCGAACGATTATTGCTACGCAATTTTCTTATCTCGCTCCGCTCGAACGATTAATCAGCAGGCTGATTTTTCGAGTCCTGGTTCGGCAACTTAAAAAGTCCTCTTTCGGGGGACTTTTTTTGCGAACCGGCTTTCACCCAGAGGTTCTTATCGGTTCGGCAACTTAAAAAGCCAAGCATTCACGCTTGGCTTTTTTGTGCTCCAATATACTGTTAGAAGTTGTATTTCGTCATGAGTTGGACGCGGTGG
>JAILDU010000004.1 GCA_024689005.1 Paludibacteraceae bacterium | reverse complement strand
TATTGGAACAATCAGACCGAAAAAACAGTCTGATTTGGGCAGATTAGCAGATTACCCGGAAACCCGATTTCTCTGATGCTCTGAGCAAATGACATAAAAAAGAAAAATCCAAGCCAAAAATGACTCGGATTTTGTGACCATTTGCGAGGTGGCTGATGATTAGAGCATTATAGTATATAAATAACCCAATCTACAGTCCTTTTTGTACCGTCTTTCTTTCGAAAAGCGACTTTTTCTCTTTTTTATTTGCATAATTCAAAAAAAAATATTAACTTTGCAAACTCAAACACAATTCATAACTCCGCAATGAAAAAGGCCCCTTACATTTTATGTTTCATAATGGCAGCAACGTGCCTGTTATCGTCTTGCATCAATCGCGTGGATTACACCTACGAAGATATTAACGTCACCAGATACGATCGATGGGGACCGGAAATAGGCAAATTCGGCGTTTGGGCGTGGTCGCATTCTGATTACTACTGCAATAAAAGTAATAAAAAGAATGCTATCAAAGTCGTTGGTAGTCAGAATTATTACAGTGCCTGTCTTTTGATAGACAAACAGACAAAGAAAGTGTGGATAATAAACGATGATTGCTACATTGAGCAGGAGAATGTAGATTATCAGCATTTTGAAGGGGATGTATATAACTCCTACACTCACACTAGTTCGTTTGACTGCAATCGGGATAGTTTGACGCAACAGTTTGAATGTTACGCTCTCTGCGGAACGGATGCTTATTGGGAAACAGAAAAGAAACAGACCCGGGAACAATTTCCGGACACTAAGATTAAAGCGACATACAAAATGTCTTTGACGCGTTGGCTGGACGAACAACTCTGGCGCCTGCTATATAAATTATACAACCGATAATTATGGCAGCAAACGGAGTAATAGGAGGATTCTTAGGCGCGGCAATCGCAGTCGCTATTATGCCCTATTTTACCAAACGGGCAAGAGCGCGCCATAACAAGAAAGAACACCAAGATCCCGAAACATACCGCCCCGGTGCTTCCATCGTGCGTGCGTTTGGGAAGATTGCGACAAAAAAATCAGTCCAAATTGGGCAGATTAGCAGATTACCCGGAAACCCGATTTCTCTGATGCTCTGAGCAAATGACATAAAAAAGAAAAATCCAAGCCAAAAATGACTCGGATTTTGTGACCATTTGCGAGGTGGCTGAGGATTAGAGCATTATAGTATATAAATAACATTAAACCGGGACGATTACGGAAGAGAAAATGTACAACTTACTCCTTTTTTGCTTGCATTGCGCGCTTTTTAAGATGCCTCATTTGCACATTTCAAAAAAAAGTTGTACCTTTGCACTCGTTTTTATCGTTTATTTAGGTATGAAAAAGAAACAGATTAACATGTTTTTCCTCGCTTTCTGCGTGGCGATTGGTATGATTAGTTGCAGTATCAACGAACCGACTTGGCCCGGCATGCCGGATTGCCGAATGATACAAATCGACAGCCTCGGATGGTTCTGGGAAGAAGAATGCCCCAGGAACATCGATGCCGCAGCTCTTTCCGTTCAAACCGACAAGATACGACTTCACTTCTACGGATGGGAAGCCGATGAGGACTCGCTCTTCACCGTCTCATTCCCCACAAATACAGACCAATACGGACGCGTTCTACTCGAGTATAAAATGTGCGGATGGAATGCCGGACCGGCCGAATGGGACATGACTACCATGATCAAGATTCACGACAAAGCCAACGACCAATGGCTCGAGTTTGTGCGGGCTATCACCCCTTACGGCGGATCGTTTGGAGCTAATTGGGAAAAAATCTTCTATATAGACGTAACCGAATTTCTCCCGCTACTCAAGGGAGATACCGAGTTCCGCATTTTCTACTGCGGTTGGGATGCAACCGACAAACGCGCACACGCCGTCCAACTCACTTATCTCTTCTTTGAAGGACAGAACCCGTACGGCAAACCGTGCGGACAACAGAAAATCTATGACTCCACTCTCCCTAACGATGGCGGCAACGGTTATCGCGCTTGGTCCTATGGAGTCAAAGGATGGCCCATCGAAGATGATAGCCGACTCGGCAAACGTACTATCAATGCACCGGCCGGAACCAAACGCATTCTCGTCCGCGTCTGCATCACCGGACACGGACAGGATGCCTACAACGGAGACGGTAAGTTCCCAAACAGAACAAACACATATTCAGAGAGTTGCGCCGAGTTTGACCACAACTGGTATGACGTCGTTCTCAATGGAGACACGATGGTTCAACGAGGCGATATCTGGGAAATAAACACCGGAGTCAACAACTACAAGCAGGCCGGCACTTATCGATACAATAGAGCCGGATGGGGACCGGGCAAACCATGCAATATTCACCACTGGATTATTCGTGACATCCGCACCGGAGGAGAAAAACTCACGCTCGACCTCAACCTTGACGAATACATCTCGCCGTGTACCAAGCCCAACGATGACAAAGTCGCTTGCTACTACGTCATGGCTGATGCCTTCTTCTTTAAATAATGAGGTTCAACTTCACAAAATAATATACATAGTATATTATAGGTATTGGTAGGATGCGGGATGATCTCAATATCATCCCGTTTCTGTTTCGTATCTGTCTCGTTAGTGTTCGCTGATTATTCACACTACACCGAGCACTATAGTCATAGAAATTCGATTTCGATATCGAAAGAATCGAACGATTTATTTGGCTAAAAATGCATTCCCCTATTGCACAGACCGTTTTTTCAGCTTATCTTTGCGGCGAAATTCATATTTATTAACTTAAATCTATAGATTATGGGCCTATTAGACAACTATACGGGCATAGGAATGAGTCCGCGGCCAAAATGGCAACATCAGATTCTCAAAGACAGTTTCTTACTGAACGCCGGTCCTGAGATTCGCAGAAACGGGTTATTGCTTTTAGGAGAAACAACAGTGACAGACGACTGGGATGACTTAGCGCCTGATTTGGTTATATTTGACAGACAATTCAAACCGCTGTCTATCATTGAGATAACAACGCACAAAGAATGCAAAGCCATCATTCGCAAATGTCATGTACTGATTCAACGTTTTCCTGACGCCGAGTACTTTGTTTATGACTACGAGGAAGATCTCCTCTACCAATATGTAGCAGAAGAGAATGTGTGGATTACGTCCGAGGAAGAGGAAATCAGTTCGCAATATTTGATTCGTCCGCTGATGGATTATTTGCAGAATTACTACGAATAATCGGTTCCAACTTTTTGCGGACTTCTGCCACTTTGTGCTTTGACGTGCTTGATGCCGTCAGGTATTTTCTTCCTACTACGGCTGCGAAAGGAAATCTTCTTCCTCTTCGCTTTTGACAAACGGAGACAAAGCTATCATCTTTCTTTGGCATTTATTGTTCTGCCTGCAAAAATAGAAAAAAAATATTGTATCACAAGGGTTTTGAGGCGAAAAATGTAAAAAAAAGTGCATTTTTTTGCATATTTAAAAAAAAAGACGTACCTTTGCGCACTTTTTGTGTGTCGTGTGCAATAGCGCGCACGTGTAGCGGGCGAAACACATTGTACGCGAAGAAAACAAAATGCGAAGGAAACAAAAACAAAAAAACTAAAATAAAAATCTAAAACAATTATGCAAAACAAAGGACTAATCCGTTTTATGGCAGTCTGCTTGGCACTGGTATGTGCCTTCTATCTGTCATTCTCTTTTGTTACAAGCCACTATGACAAGAAGGCAAAAGAGTACGCTGCCGGCGATGCAGTAAAAGAGTATCTGTATTTGGACTCAATCGCCACTAAAAAAGTTTGGTGTGGATACACCCTCAAGGAGTGCCGCGAGAAAGAGATCAACCTCGGTCTGGACTTGAAGGGCGGTATGAACGTGACTATGGAAGTTAGTATCGCTGACATCCTCGACGCGCTCAGTGGTCACAACGAGACCCCGAACTACAAAGAAGCCATGGCTTTGGCTAAACAAAAACAAAAAAGTAGCGGAGTTGACTTCGTTACCCTGTTTATCGAATCGTACAAAGAAGTTGACCCGCAAGCTCAGTTGGCAAGCATCTTCTCTACCTTTGAGTTGAAAGACAAAGTGACTCTCAACTCTACTAACGATGAGGTAGAAAAGGTTATCCGCGAAGAGGTGGATGGCGCTATCCAGAACTCATTCAACGTGTTGCGTACCCGTATCGACCGCTTCGGTGTTGTTCAACCTAACATCCAGAAACTCGCTCAACCGGGACGTATCCTCATCGAGTTGCCGGGTATCAAGGAGCCGGAACGTGTTCGTAAACTCCTCCAGGGTTCTGCTAACCTGGAATTCTGGGAGACTTACGAGTTCGCAGAGTTGCTGCCGGCTTTGGCCCAGATCAACCGCGAGTACGCTGCAAGCAACACCGCAGAAGAAAGCCAAGAGGTTGAAGCTGAAAAGCAGGATGCAAAAGCAGAAGAAGCTCCGAAGGCTGAGAATGATGATCTCGCAGAACTCGTAGATAACCTTGGCGAAGACAGCACTGCTGCCGCTGACCAAGCTGCACAAATAGCAGAGTACAAGAAGAACAACCCGCTGTTCGCTATCCTCAACCCGGCTATCGCACAGAACGGACAGGCTGCCCGCGGACCGGTGGTAGGAACAGTACACTACACCGATACAGCGAAGATCAACGCCATGCTCAACTCGCAGATTGCCAAGGCAGTACTGCCGCGTGACGCACGTTTCTTCTGGGATGTAAAGGCTATTGACGAGGCTGGTAGTTACTTCCGTCTGGTAGCGCTGAAGTCTCAGCGCGACGGCCGTGCAAGTTTGGAGGGTGACGTGATCACCGACGCTCGCGCAGACTTCTCACAGACCAGCGCTTTTGCTAACGTTTCTATGTCTATGAATGCTGAGGGTGCTAAGACCTGGCAGCGTCTGACCAAAGATAATATCGGCAAATCAGTTGCTATCGTTCTCGACGGATATGTTTATTCGTTCCCGACCGTACAAAACGAGATTGCCGGCGGTAACAGCCAGATCACCGGTAACTTCACCGTAGAAGAGGCTAAGGACTTGGCTAATACCCTGAAGTCCGGTAAGATGCCGGCTCCTGCTCGTATCATTGAGGAGAGCGTGGTTGGTCCTTCGCTGGGTCGTGAGGCTATCCAGGCCGGTCTGTGGTCATTCGCTCTCGGTTTCGTCCTCATCCTGATCTACATGATCTTCTACTACGGATGGATCCCGGGTCTGATTGCCGATGCAGCTTTGGTATGCAACGTCTTCCTGTTGATCGGTATTCTGGCTTCTTTCAGCGCAGTATTGACTCTGCCGGGTATCGCCGGTATCGTCCTGACTATGGGTTGCGCTGTCGATGGTAACGTGCTTATCTACGAGCGTATCCGCGAGGAACTCCGTTCCGGCAAGGGCATGCGCAAGGCTATCGAAGATGGTTTCAAGGGTGCTATCTCTGCTATCATCGATGCTAACGTTACTTCCTTCTTGACAGGTGCCATCCTCGCTATCTTCGGTTCAGGTCCTATCAAGGGATTCGCCGTTACATACATGATCGGTATCGTTTCTTCGTTCCTGACAGCTGTGTTCATCACACGTCTGTTGCTCGAAGACTATGCTAAGAAGGAGAATGCTAAGGAGCTGACCTTCACCACCGCGTTGATGAAGAACTTCCTCCAGAACGTACACTTCGATTTCGTAGCAGCTCGCAAGTGGGCTTACTGCTTGTCAGGAGCTGTGGTTATCTTCGCTATCCTCGGTCTCGAACCGCATATCTTCGGCAAACTGAACCTCGGTATCGACTTCTCGGGTGGACGTAACTATGTTGTACGTTTCGATAACGCGATCAACACTCAAGACGTACGCGAGAGCTTGGACAAAACCTTCAGCGAAACTCTGGAGGATGGCGAACTCTTCTCGCTCAACGTAATCACTTATGGTAACGATGCTAACCAGGTTCGTATCTCTACCAACTATCGCATCCATGAGGAAACAGCTGAGGCTGATGAGGCTATCGAGAAACTGTTGTATCAGGGCTGCAAACCGTTCTTGGGCGACAATATTACCTTCGATGACTTCCGCTCAACCGACAGCAATGCTTCGGTAGGAATCATGTCCAGCCAGAAGGTGGGTCCGGCTATCGCAGACGATATCACCACCAGCGCTATTTGGGCTGTGCTGGCTGCTTTGGTAGTTATCTTCCTCTACATCTTGGTTCGTTTCCGCAACTTCGCATATTCTGTAGGTGCATTGGCAGCCTTGGCTCACGATACCATCATCATCCTGGGTCTCTATGCTATCTTGTGGAAGATCATGCCTTTCTCTATGGAGATCGACCAAGCCTTCATCGCTGCTATCCTAACCGTTATCGGTTACTCTATCAACGATACCGTGGTCATCTTCGACCGTGTACGTGAGTACAATGGCCTGTATCCGAAACGTGAGAAGAGCGTTAACATCAACGACGCGTTGAACAACACATTGAGCCGTACATTCTCGACCTCTATGTCAACGTTCGTTGTATTGCTGGCTATCTTCGTCTTCGGTGGCGAGACCATCCGTGGCTTCGTATTCGCTCTGTTGATGGGTGTTATCGTAGGTACCTATTCATCTCTGTTCATCGCTTCGCCTATCGCTTACGATATCCAGTTGGCTCAGGCTAAGCGTGCTGAGAAGAAAGAAGAAAACAAGTAATCCTTACACATTCAACATTACACAATAATGACGAATGATTTTTTGAAATTTGCCGCTGCGCAAGGCCTTAACTCCATGCATGTGGAGAAGGTCTTGTCGCAGAGCGCAAACACCGTACAAGACTCGTACGGATACATATCGCCGACTATCCTGGAGGAACGTCAGCTGAATGTGACGCAGATGGACGTGTTCAGCCGTTTAATGATGGACCGCGTCATCTTCCTCGGCACAGAGGTCAATGACTATACAGCCAATGTCATCCAGGCACAACTACTCTATCTGGACTCCGTGGATAGCGAGCGCGATATATACTTATATCTCAATACACCGGGTGGCTCGGTTTACGCCGGCTTGGGTATATATGACACCATGCAATTCGTACACGCTAAGGTAGCCACTATATGCACAGGTCTGGCTGCATCTATGGGCGCCGTTCTGTTGGTGGCTGGCGAAAAGGGAATGCGCGCCGCGCTCCCACACAGCCGTGTCATGATTCACCAACCACTGGGCGGGGTACAAGGACAAGCCAGCGATATAGAGATAACTGCCAAAGAGATACTCAAACTCAAAGACGAACTCTATACCATCCTGTCTGACCACTCGGGTAAGACCATCGAACAAATCCGTCAGGACGCCGACCGTGACCACTGGCTGACAGCTCAGGAAGCACTGGAGTACGGCATGATTGACAAAGTTTATACAAAGAAATAAATGGCTAAGAAGAAAAACATATGCAGTTTCTGTGGCCGTGAGATGCCGAAGATGTTTTCCGGACAAGATGGAGCACTCATTTGCTCCGAATGTATCGAAGCCGGTTATGTCATGCTCAAGAAAACTCCGACATTGAACGCCCAGAACGACCTAAACATGGCTATGCTACCTGCGCCGCAGGAGATCAAGGCATTCTTGGACCAATACGTTATTGGCCAAGACAGTGCCAAACGTTTCCTTTCTGTGGCTGTTTACAACCATTACAAGCGCGTGCTGCAGGACAAGGATGAAGAAGGCGTAGAGATCGAGAAGAGCAACATCCTACTGGTTGGTTCAACAGGTACCGGTAAGACATTGCTCGCTCGTACTATCGCCAAGATGCTGAAAGTGCCGTTTGCTATAGTGGACGCAACTGCCCTGACCGAAGCGGGTTATGTGGGCGAAGACGTTGAGTCGTTGTTGGTTCGCCTGCTACAGGATGCCGACTACGACATCCAAAAGGCACAACGCGGTATAGTCTTCGTCGATGAGATAGACAAGATTGCCCGCAAGAGCGAGAACCCGAGTATAACCCGAGACGTGAGTGGAGAAGGTGTACAGCAGAGTTTGCTCAAACTATTGGAAGGCTCTGTTGTCAACGTGCCGCCACAGGGAGGACGCAAACATCCCGAACAAGAGTTCTTGCATGTGGATACCAAGAATATACTTTTTATCTGCGGCGGTGCTTTTGACGGCATTGAGCGCAAGATAGCACAACGTCTGAATACGCAAGTGGTAGGTTTTGATGCGCAGCAACGCGCTTCCAATATTGACAAGAATGATCTGCTCAAATATATTGCTCCTCAGGATTTGAAATCCTTTGGACTGATACCTGAGATTATCGGTCGTCTGCCTATCCTGACCTATCTGCAACCGCTGGATCGCGCTGCCTTGCGTACTATCCTTACCGAGCCTAAGAATGCTCTCGTCAAGCAATATCAGAAACTGCTGTCTATGGACGGTGTTAAACTGCGTTTTGAAGATAGTACGTTGGACTATGTGGTGGACAAGGCACTGGAGTACAAACTCGGAGCACGCGGACTACGCGGACTGATGGAGACTATCATGATTGATGTGATGTACGATCGCCCGCAGAATGGTGAATTTGTCGTCACTAAGGCTTATGCTGAAGAGCGACTGGAGAAAGCTGATCTTCAACGGATGAAAAGCGCGGTTTAATAATCGCGTTTTCATCCTCCTCAAAAAACAACACGTAATACCTAATACCGCATCTTATGAAATATCTTTACACATTAATTACTTTCCTATTATTAGTACCATGCGCGCTACACGCGCAAACACCATGGAATGGCACAACGAGCGTTCCCTCTCTAAATGGAAATATCTATTCTATCGGGTCTGCAGAAGAGTTAGCGTGGATAGCCGAGCAAAGTCAGATAACTGATTTCACCGGATATACTATCATCTTGGAGGCGGATATTGATCTGGGAGGAGCATTGGAACCCGCTAAGAAATGGCAGCCTATCGGCAATTCCACACACGCTTTCAATGGAGAACTGAATGGCAATAACCATGTTATTCGCAATCTCTATATATCCGGCAACTACCTTTCGGCAGGCCTCTTTGCCGAGACAGGTGCACAAGCCGTTATTCACCACCTGGCCTTAGCTCAAGGGCAGATTTTTACCGATGGTGTTAATGATATAGGATGCATAGCAGGCATCCATCGCGGAACGATTCACCACTGCTTTAATATGGCACAGATATTGGCCAACAATGGTAATCGTATCGGTGGTTTGGTGGGCACTAACGATGGTACTATTTCTTATTCATACAATACAGGCTTGATTACCAAAGCCAGCACAATGGTTGGAGGTCTGGCCGGATGGAACACAGCGAATGGTGTATTAGACTGGTGTTACAATACCGGATATTGCTTGGGAGCCGGAACCGTAGGCTCTCTATTCGGCAAAAACGATGCGCCGGATACTCAACTGACCAACGTCTATTTTGATCAACAGACCACCCGAATGGACGCTTGCGGTAATAGCAGCACTATACTTGAAAACTCGCTATATGCTATCGTCAAGACAATTGACGTGAAGAAGAAATTTGCTGACAACGATGAATGGATAACTACCGGCAGCAACGCATACCCAAAACTGGCATGCTTCGGAGATCTGACTGCTTCACAATTATCTACTTATGGTATATGGCTCGATGCTAATGATCTGCCTATGGAGCGCGCTGAGGCTGTCGGCACGCCCAAAGAAGGCAATTTGCCACGCAAGTCTTTCCGCCTAGACCACGCGGATGGATCGGTCCAATGGACATCCGGCAACGAAAGTATCATCCATATCAAGAATTCTTCCCAAGCAGAGACCAAGCGTCCTTGCGGCAATCAAGAGGTATATTTGACTATTATGCTTGGCCAAGACCTTAAACAAATATACACGCACGTACGCGGGTACGAGACATTCGATCCGGGCGAGATGAATAGCGAAAGAATAGTGTGTTGGAAAGCACAAGGTGTGACACTATACAATATCAGTGGAGGCAAAGATCCGTCCGGAGGAAAAGATGACGAACAGGAGACTCCTACTGATTACCAATATATGATTATCCGTTATGCCGTTACATTTGATACGGATAGTAACAAGATATATTCTCCTTTGGATACTGTGTACAAGGGACATAAAGACTATCAGCTCTATACTTTGGATACATCAGAACCGGGTTACTTTGGTTTCAAACGCTATGTACACGACTGTCAATGTACCACCACTTGGACGGAATCTCCGGGCTGGGCACACATGATGGTGCGCGAAGAATTTGAACCGGGTAGCCTATATGAGAAAATAGATACCATTTACGGATTGCCTAAAGATACAGTCGTGCTGAGCAAAGAGGATGCTACAGGTGGCGGTGGGGAATTCACATATGGCTGGTCTATGCGTCAATTATTTGTCAATTACGTAACCGAAGAGTGGATTCCCGGTACAAAACAAACGACTATTTACGATGATAACGGAGATCCTATTATCACTTCTACTTGCCCGGTACATTTCACTATTCCGGGAGAATACGAATACGACCGCCGAGTGAAAGAAAAGAATTGTCATGACAGCTATCTACCATCCAACAACACACACTATTTTGTAGTGTTCGATAGTCTGCGTGCCGGTTCTATTGCACACTTCGAAGACAACCTGTGTACGCCGGACGTTAATGATACCATACAGGAAATACTTGCCCCTACCGGTGGTAATGGCAAATATAGGTATCGCTGGTTGTGCAACGGCAAAGTGATTCCTAATTGCGATACAACGTTTTTCTGCTTAAGCAATTTCACTATGACAAACGGCAATACTTATGTATTCCGCAGACAAGTGAAAGACGATACCGGTCTAATGGATTGGACTACATCGGAGGACTCTGTTTCCTATACCATATATCCTTCCTATAAAGCCGGCAGTGTGCGACATACAGAGAATCGTAGTTGTTATCATAAAAAAGATGAATTGAACTTGCGCCTGCAAGCTATACAGAAAGACGCACCGCAAGGTGAAGGTGGTTTTGAATACTGCTGGTTGCTCTATCGTAGCGGAGAAAAGAATCCGTTCGATACACTTCGGTGCGATACAGCCAACTTGGATACCACTATTCTGCTCTCGTCGTATTCGAAACTACGTTTGCCGGCATCGTTGGTTCTACGCCGCGCAGTAAAGAATACCCTATGTCCGTCCGCTTGGCAAGTATCAATAGATAGCGTTGTATGGCATGTCGGGTACGAAGAGAAAAAGAATGAGATTGTCTCTCCATGCACAGCAGAACTGCCATACCTCAGCACATATTACTACAAGGATGGTAGAACCAAAGACTATTCGCTCAGTGACAATGACTCCATATCGTTTGATGATCAGACAGACGATGGATGCCCGCTGACTTACACTGTGTATTGTCGCGCATACAAACGTCCTAATGTGGAAGTTCAACCTATCGTTGCGGCTTGTCAAAGCGATACCACACTTGTATTGAAATATAAGGTACAAGAAGGCAAGCCAAACGCCTATGATGTCGTATTCACTACCGAAGCAGAAGCCGAAGGGTTTGTTTCTATCAAAGGAGGAACACTGCCTAAGGAGAACGAGATACACATACCGATGCCCGCACATGCAGCATACGGGAAATATAGTTTCTCTGTTGTTTTCTATACAGCATCCACTGCGGGCACAGCAGGATGTATGGGCGAACCGCAGACTCTCTCCTTCTCCATGAATATGGACGGCTTCGTTCACCGCAAATGGAACGATGTGGTGTTTGTGGACAATAGCGACAAGAACTGCGAGCCGAACTGCGATGAAGATCTCACCTTCGTAGCATACCAGTGGTACAAAGACGGCGAACCGATACCGGGTGCCACAGAGCAATCGTATTACGAAGAAGGCGGACTAAACGGCTACTACCAAGTGCTCATGACAGCGTCGGACGGAACGATCTATCGTAGTTGCGAATATGAGATGCGTCCGGTATTGGCACTGGATGACGTGAACGCACCGGTACAACTCTACCCCGTGCCTGTATCAGCAGGTGAGCAGATACAGATAAGTGCTGACGAAGATGGCGAAATAAGTGTATATAACATACAGGGTGCATGTTGCTTCACTACGAGCCTCCGTTCCGGTAAGCAGACTATTAAAGCACCGGCTACACCGGGCATCTACCTGATACGGTTTGCTTCGGCATACAAACGATTATTCACTTGCAAACTGATAGTACTATGAGCCGTTTAAGATTGATTATTTTCGCACTGGTGGCTTGTTGTACTATATCCGCTTTGGGTGCAACACCTACGGTCAAGAAGACGAAAAAGAAAAAACCTGTTCACAAGCATTTTGTTGATTTGAATGCAGGCATCGGCATCGGCAGTTTGGGATATAATCTGGAGGGCGGCAAAACGACAGTAACTACGTCCTTCACTCTTGGGGCCGGATATACCTGGTTCTTCAAGCCTTATTTAGGCTTGCAAACAGGTCTGAGTATCACACGCTATGCCACTAACGCTTCGCTCACAGAGCAAATGGAATGGAACGGGCTGACAGACTATCAGGGAGAGCAATACAGCCATCGGATACAGTTTGACAATTGGCATGAGGTGAACCAGACCTATATGCTATCCATCCCTATCGGAGTACGACTGAGATGGCGTCAGCGTGAAAGCGACATAGCCGGTCTGCATGCTGCAGCCGGAATACAATTGGCTTTTGCCACTCTATCCAAATATGTTTATAAGTCGGGCTCCGTGACTCACACAGCCTGGTACGACCGGTGGCACCTGGAACTACGCGACTTACCCGGACGCTACGGCACAGATCCGTACGTGAAACAAGAAGAGAGTATACGCAAGCACGTTGACGCAGTCAATGCGCTACTCTATGGAGAAGTGGGAACTACTATTCGACTCAAGGAACGAGGCGAACTGGTCATCGCAGCCTATACTCACTATACGATGAACGATTTCTCCTCTGTCAAACGTGACGAACGCGCACCGCTCGGTTTTGCCAACGAGAACAACCACGCCTATGCTTTCATGCCGGAGTATCGCGGCCTGATTGGTACCAATCATGTGGATGCTATGCATCCGTGGACTGTCGGCGTCAAGGTAGGAGCCACCATATGGCCCGGTAAGTCCGAGCGTCAGAAGAAACGTGAACTGCGCAAACTGATTAAGCAATTTCCGGAATTGGTTCCGGTACGTGAGATACATGATACCATTTGGATTGTGGACACAGTGCGAATGAACGATACGATACGCGTACGCGATACGATTGTTCGCACATCCACGCATATAGAAGAAGCTATTGCCGTTACAGCGGAGGAACGCAAATTGGACGAGATACTCTCAACCTCAGTGATATGGTTTAACTTTGATGACTATAAACCTATTCTGGAGCCTGCTTATTTGTTGGATTCAGTAGCATCGCTGATGAAGCGCCACCCGGATTTGCGTATTCATATTAATGGGCATGCCTGCTCTATAGGAGCCGATAGTTACAATCAGCGATTGGCGCTCAAACGAGCGCAGGCTGTCGCCAACCTATTGAAGGCTAAGGGAATAAACGGCAACCGAATGCAAGTCAAATCTTACGGTGCATCCCACCCTTACCGCTACAACACGGCAGAGCATCAACTTGAGAAGGACAGACGCGTAGAGATTGTACCTGAAGGATACGTTGCCGATGGCCCGCCTGAGGAAGACTCCGGTGCTAAGAAATAAAAATCAACGTTTATAATTCTCCCATCGTGTGTTGCGCATATCGCCTGATTTGAGAAATTCCTCATGCATGGCGAGTGCGCAACTTAATGTATGTGGAGTTTGCGCTACAGCGCTCATCTCCAGATACTCGCGCAACAAAGGGCGATATTGGGGATCTACGCAGTGCTCGATGATCTCGTGTGCCCGCTGTATCGGGCTTTTGCCGCGCAGGTCTGCTACACCATGCTCCGTTACAATAATCTTGACGGAGTGTTCACTATGATCCACATGGCTAACCATAGGCACAAAGGCCGATATAGCACCGTCTTTGGCGGTGGATTGAGTAGTGAAGATAGACAGATAACCATTACGCGTAAAGTCGCCGCTACCTCCTATGCCATTCATCATCTTGGTTCCGCAGACGTGAGTAGAATTGACGTTGCCGTAGATATCCGCTTCGAGAGCAGTATTGATGGCAATGACTCCCAGGCGTCGTACCAGTCCGGGATTGTTGCTTATCTCTGCCGGGCGAAGAACCAATTTGTCGTGGAAGAATTCTATATCATCTATCACCTCTTGCATCTTGTCAGCCGTCAGGGTGAGCGAACAGCCGGAAGCTACACGCACGCGTCCCTCACGAATCAGGTCGATAACCGAGTCCTGAATCACTTCGGTAAAGACATCAAAAGGCGGAATATTCTTGTTATTGGCAAGCGATCGTATCACTGCGTTGGCAACGTTTCCCACTCCGCTCTGCAGCGGGAGGAAGGATGCCGGAATACGTCCGGCTTGCATCTCTGCGCAGAGAAAATCTGCGACATTAGCGCCGATGCGCTCGGTAATAGGATCTAAGGGTGTGAAACGGCCCACCTCATTCGGATGGTTGGTACGCACGACCGCCACAATCTTCTTGGGGTCAACACGCAATACCGGGTCTCCTATGCGGTCTGACGGGCTGTAAATAGGTATCTCGCGGCGCACAGGAGGGTCAAGCGGCATATAGATATCATGCATGCCGCGCATGGTAGGCGGGAAGGCAGCATTCAGTTCGACAATGATCTTGTCCGCCAATTGACAGAACGTAGGCACATTGCCGACAGCCGAAGTGAGAATGATCTCTCCTTGCTCGTTGATATCAGCAGCCTCTATGATAGCAAAATCCGGCTTCGGCATGAAGCCGTAGCGGATATCCTGAGCCGGCTCAGAGAGGTGCATGTCGAAATAGTCGCAGCCATGCGAATTGATCTCTGCGCGCAGATCTTTCTTGTTCTGATAAGGTGTACGAAAACCGATAGCGTGGGCTTTGGCCAACGCGCTATCACATGTCTCTCCGGTACTTGCGCCGGTGTACATGTTGATTTTGAATGGTTTGCCCTCCGCGTGCAAGGCTTCAGCTCTATGCGCTATGGCGGTGGGTACGTCCTTGGGCGAACCTGCGGGGGTGAAACCTCCAACCCCGCAGATAGCGCCATCAAAGACTATTTGTGCGGCCTCAACGGCCGACATAAATGGAAGCATAATTATTCTGCTTTGCCGTCGGAACCGAGGACGTTGATGATCTTATGCTTGTAGAGCTCGGTCATCAGGTCACGTGCCGGACCGCAATACTTACGCGGATCGAACTCTGCCGGTTTCTCTGCGAACACTTTGCGGACAGCAGCGGTGAACGCCAGACGGCTATCGGAGTCGATGTTGATCTTGCAGACAGCGGATTTGGCAGCCTTGCGGAGTTGCTCCTCAGGAATGCCTACTGCGTCAGGCAGTTTGCCTCCGTATTTGTTGATCATATCTACATACTCCTGCGGAACGGAAGACGAGCCGTGGAGTACAATCGGGAATCCCGGAAGCTGCTCCATCACTGCATCCAATACATCGAATGCCAATGGCGGCGGAACGAGACGGCCGGTCTTCGGGTCACGGGTACA
>JAILDU010000045.1 GCA_024689005.1 Paludibacteraceae bacterium | reverse complement strand
CCTCCCGTATCTATCCTGACTCCCGAGCAGACCAAGTACTACTTCCTGAGCGGATTCACAGCTAAGCTGGCTGGTACAGAGCGCGGCATCACTGAGCCCACTCCTACCTTCTCTGCTTGCTTCGGCCAGGCTTTCCTCGAGTTGCATCCTACTAAGTATGCTGAGGAATTGGTTAAGAAGATGGAGAAGAGTGGTGCTAAGGCATATCTGGTTAACACCGGTTGGAATGGTACCGGCAAGCGTATCTCTATCCGCGATACACGTGGTATCATTGACGCAATCCTCGGTGGCGATATTCTGACTGCTCCGACCAAGAAGATTCCATTCTTCAACTTTGAGGTTCCGACATCTCTGCCGGGCGTTGATCCTGCTATCCTCGATCCGCGTGACACCTACAAAGATGCTGCAGAGTGGGAAGCTAAAGCTAAAGATTTGGCTGCTCGCTTCATCAAGAACTTCGACAAGTACACTACCAACGAAGCCGGTAAGGCTCTCGTTGCAGCTGGTCCGCAACTCTAATCAGTCAGACTGCAATAAACAAAAATGGCACACGCTCGAACGTGTGCCATTTTTTTGTGTTGTTATTAGACTTGCAAGTCGCTATAGGTGCATGCCTACACATCCTTTCGAACACTCTTCTTTAGCATAAGGAGAAGAGCGCAGACTATCATGATACTCAGTATTCCCACCCACCAAGTCGAACCTGCACCGATGGTGTCGGCCCAACTCTTATTCTCTTCTGTCTTATCCAACAGGTAATAACTCAACACGGCCATTCCATTGTTGGTGAAATGCATAAGAATAGGAGCCAACAGGCTTCCGGTCCATACAAAGGCGTACCCGAAGATAGCACCCAGCAACATGCGCGGAATGAAACCGAAGAACTGCATATGTATCGCAGAGAAGATGATAGCAGTCACCCAAATAGCCACATGCATTTTCGCCCCTTCATCCTTTTGTCCTTTCGCCATTATCTGCTGTAGCGTACCGCGAAAAGTCAGTTCTTCCGTTAGGGCCGGCATTAAGGCTATCAGACCTATATTGACAAGCATCGTCCATACGTCATCTGCGTACAGAAAACGCTCTGTGAGTAGAGCAGCAGCCTCCTCTTGCTGACGTAAAAACGATTCGATGGAATGGAGACAACTTGGCAGCACTACGCGGCTATTCAGGTCGGCAAGAAAATTGATGCTGGGAATAGCGCAAAGCATGATGACTATAGCGAATATGGCGGTCTTTCCGCTAATCTTGCTACTCAGACCGAGCCAAGAGAAACATCGGTGATTGGTAGCCCATATCCAAGCGCATACGATTGGTGGCACCCCGAAAGTGCCGATGGATTGCAGCAATTGTAACCATTTGAGAGACTCTGTGGATTGACTGCCATGGCATGCTGCCAGCCAAATGCCCATGGCAAGCAGTGTGAAAAAGGTCATGATCCCCAACCAAGTTATAATGCGTATCCAAGGATTCTTCATGTCATTTATTTTTTTAGTTCACTGATTAATCTGTCAACCACCTCGGGAACTCCTATTGTAGCCGGCTTGCAGATATGTGTGATTCGATCGGCCCAATTACCAAACTCAGGTTGTCCGGGATCTACGAAATAAATAGGAACATTCGGCCCGGCATAATGAATCAGGGAGGCAGCCGGATAAACATTCAGGCTGGTACCTACTACCAACATTATATCTGCCTTTGATGCAACTCGGCAGGCTTCATCGAAATAAGGTACGCCTTCGCCAAAAAAGACGATATAAGGCCGCAGCAGCGAGCCGTCCGGGTGTCGGTCTCCATAGTGCTGCTCCCATCCCTTCAGAGGTACTGTGGCAGTCTCGTTGTTTTCTGAGCGTAGTTTGGTAATTTCGCCATGCAGATGGATAATATCGCGTCCTCCGGCCCGTTCGTGCAAGTCATCAATATTCTGTGTGATGATGTGCGTATCGGGGATGGTTTGTTGCAACTTGGCAATAGCATAATGCGCCGCATTGGGTTGAGCAGCCAATGTGTCTCTGCGGCGGTCGTTGTAGAACTTGACGCATAACTGCGGGTTTCGAAGCCATGCTTCGTGCGTACAGACATCTTCTATGCGATAGTGTTCCCATAGCCCGTCTGAATCGCGAAAAGTGCCAAGCCCGCTTTCGGCGCTGACACCTGCTCCTGTAAATACAACAATTCTCGGCATGATCGTATTTATTTTGATAGTGATTTACCAAGTCAGGGTGGCAACAACGGGGTGATGGTCCGATCCGTTAAGTGCCGGTATAGTGCACGTAATTGGCTTGAGAGAATCGGAACTTAGTATATAGTCTATGCGTACGCCCCAACTGCGTTTTTCGCATGTAGCACCCCATTCCCAAGGATGAGTCTCGCGCCAAGCATCGTGCATACCGCTACTGATGTGCCAATAGGCATATCCGAGTGCAGTAGAATTAAAATCTCCGACTGTGATAACCGGATACGGGCTCTCATCTATCTCGCGTCGTACTATGCGCGCTTGCTCGTTGCGTAATTTGATGGCACGTCTCCATTTGTCTCTCAACCGCTTCAACGCAGTAATCAGGCAGTCATATGAGTGAATAGAATTTAAATCCACCAAATCGCCGGTTGTAAAACTATATGATTCCAAGTGGTTGTTGATCAGGCGTATTGTATCGCTCTCTATCACTATATCACACCGGTTGGAAATATTGCCTCGTGATTGATAATGGATGCTCTGTTTGTTGATTAGCGGAAACTTGGACCATACCATAGTGCCGTATTGGTGGCGCTGGTTATAGATAGCAAAATCTATGTACGAATACGGATATTTTTTGCTCAACGTTCTCTTGACGTCAGACAGAGTCAAATAGCGTGTATTTTTATATACATCGACTTCTTGTAGGCATATAATGTCTGCGTCTTGTTGCACGAGATATTGCAGCACTTTGTTATCGTCCGGCTTGCGAAATTGTCCCATTTGGTGCGTATTCCAAGTCAAGATAGTAATAGCTATGATAATATGGTTTAGCATAGTAGCGGCCGTGCAGTTAAAAACAATATTAGTTCCTTTAACGCGATTTTGGTACTAATGTCACCAGCGGAATAATCATCTCCTCAAGCGAGATACCTCCGTGCTGGAATGTGTTACGGAAGTATTGTGCATAGTAATTGAACTGATTAGGGTAAGCAAAGAAATCGTTGCCGGTGCAGAATGCGTAGCTGCTGCTTACGTTCGGGCACGGCAAGCCTGTTTTCTCCGGTCTATCCAACATAAATACCGATTTGACATTGCAGTTAAGAGCCTTACCCACTTTGTATCGGATATTCGTGTTAGTGTTCTTGTCGGCAATTATCTGCACAGCGTTCTTGACGCGCGTGGTGCCATGGTCTGTAGTCAATACAAGAGTGTATCCTAACTCAGCTGCCCGTTTGAGCAGATTGTATGTTGGTGAGTGACGGAACCAACTCAACGTAAGGCTTCTGTATGCAGCTTCATCATTTGCCAATTCACGCATCATTTTGCTTTCTGTACGTGAATGAGAAAGCATATCAATGAAGTTAAGCACAACTATATTCAGCGGCGTCTGTACACTCTTTAGCTGAGAGATTACCCGTTCGCAGAAATCGCTCTCGTTCACTTTCCAATAACTGAAACTCTCGCGTCTGCGATACCTATCCAGCATGGTTTGTACCAACTCTTTCTCATATTGATTCTTGCTCTCTTCGTCGCCTTCTTCTACCCAATACTGTGGGTACATTTGCTGAATCTGCAACGGGAGTAATCCGGAGAAGATGGCATTGCGTGCATACTGGGTGGCTGTCGGTAGAATCGACATATATTGCTCCTCCTCCCTGATAGTATAGAACTCGCCTAATAGAGGTTGTATCGTTTTCCACTGGTCATAACGGAAATTGTCTATCACACACAGCAATACCTTCTCTCCATTGTCCAGCAACGGAAAGACACTATGCTTCATGACATCGTGTGACATGACAGGTCTTTCTGTGCAGCTAAACCATTTCTCGTAGTTTTTGGCAATCCACTTGCTAAAGGCTGTATTGGCTTGGATACGCTGGTCATCTATCATGCCTTGCATGGACGATTGCTCCAGATCAATATCCCACTTGCTCAGCGTTCTCTCTACGGCAGCCCATTCCTCAAAAGTAGCAGCGGTGTCAATCATATACGAAATGTCGCTCCACTCCTGACGATAGTTTTCTTGGGTATGTTCGTTAACAATAGTTTGTTGATGAACATGTTTCTTTAGACAAAGTAGTATTTGACTTGGATTGACCGGCTTGATTAGATAGTCTGCAATCTTTTCGCCGATAGCTTGCTCCATGATATGTTCTTCCTCACTCTTCGTGATCATCACAATCGGAACCTCGGGATGCTGGCGTTTTATTTCTTGCAGAGTTTCTAGTCCTGTAAGTCCGGGCATGTTTTCGTCTAGAAAAACAATATCCGGCACAGAATTTTCTACTATGTCGAGAGCATCGCGTCCGTTGGTGGCAATACGAACCTCATAGCCTTTGCCACTCAAGTAAATAATGTATGGCTGCAACAAGTCTATCTCATCGTCAACCCAGAGAATCGTGTTCATTGTCTTATTGTATTTAGCGCTGCAAAATTACTACATTTTTTGCATATATGCAAGCAATAAAAGAAAAAATCACTCAAAATCCCCCTTTTAGGTGATGTGGGTTATCTTCTCCTCCGAGCGATTGTGCCGGGAGCTGAGGCTGTGAGTAAGAGAACACTATTTCTGATTTTTATTCGTTCAAATCGGTTACAGTCGCATAACACTACGCATAGAATTGCGCAGCGACAATTGTTCGAGAGCAAAACGCCTGTGTAGAATTGCAGTTGATCCCCGTTTAATCGGGAAAAACAGTTGAAGAATATGGGCAGTATAAGTCTGTAAGGTAAGTGTGTTTCTGCCGTTCTCCAGACGAAGGTATGGTTCGTCTTCGTGTCGTTGCCGTATTTGACAAAGGAAAAGAAGCAAAGAAACGGACGATTGAGAGAAATGAAATTGTTGATGAATAGATGGTTGAAAACACAGGGTATTGGTTGCACGAAAAGAGAAGTGTTGGTAGTGAAGAAAGTACCGAAAATGTAAAAATACGTAAAAAAGTACTTTTTCTTAAGAAAAATTTGGTCAGTTCAAAAAAAAGCTGTACTTTTGCAGTCCGTTTCGTGCAAACGGGAGTAAAATTAATTATTAATCCGGACACGTGGTTCGTGTAATCACAAGTCCTCTAAAAACACAAGTCTAAATGGCAACAAAGATTCGTTTGGCTCGTTATGGTCACAAAGACTATGCTTTCTACCACATCGTAGTAGCAGACAGCCGCTCGCCACGTGATGGCAAATTTATCGAACGTATCGGTTCATTCAACCCGAACACCAACCCTGCAACCACTATTCTCAATTTTGAGCGTGCATTGTATTGGGTGGGCGTAGGAGCGCAACCGACAGACACTGTACGTACTATCCTTTCGCAAGAAGGAGTGCTCTTGATGAAGCACCTGAACGGCGGTGTAGCAAAAGGCGCATTTAGTCAAGAAGAGGCTCAGAAGCGTTTTGACGCTTGGAAGGCTCAGAAGGACGCTAAGAATGGCAAGATCAGCCAGGCTGAGGCAGATAAGAAGGCTGCAGCAGCAAAGGCACTCTACGAGCAAGAAGTAGAGACCAACAAGGCAAAAGCTGCCGCAATCGCAGAGAAGCGTGCCGCAGCAGCTGCAGAACTCGCAGCTGCCGCTCAAGAGGCTGCACAAGAAGCTGCTGCCGCTGAGGCAGAAGCAAATGGCGAGGCTCCTGCAGAGGAATCGGCTGCAGAGGCTGAGGCATAACAAGTGCTGTCGCAGCGCCTTAAAGACGCCAAACTTGGCAAAAAGGAAGTCCGAAACGAAAGTTTTGGGCTTTTTTTTTGCATATATGCAAAATTTGTAGTAACTTTGCGCACTTTTTATATGTGCATCGCCGGAGGATGATAGACAAAAAGACCATACAATCTATGTGGAGGGATAACGCTAAGGTGGCGGAGAACTATGTATTTATGACCCTTTTGCAGGTGCTGAATATATGTTTTTATCTCGTCATCTATCCGTACCTCATCCGCGTAGTGGGCGCAGAGAGTTATGGGTTGTATGCTTATGCAGAAGCACTGGTTGCAATCTTTGTGACGTTTGTGTCCTTTGGTTTTGACCTGCCGGCAACTAAACAGATAGCCGAAGAAGCAGACAGCCATACCGCTAAAGAGCAAATATTGTCAGAAGTGACGATGGCAAAATTGGTGTTGGAAATGGTGGCAATACTTGTGTTTGCTATCCTGCTATTGTTGTCTCCTATCATGAGGGCGCATAAGTTGTTATTCGGAATAGCCTTTTTGCAGACAATTGGAAATATCTTTTTCCCGCAGTGGTATTTCCAAGGAGTACAAAGAATGCGTGCTGTCACGTATGTGCAGGCAGGGTGCAAATTGCTTAGTTTGCCGTTCATCTTTTTATGTATCCATTCGCCGGAGGATACTTGGCTTTATATGCTTATCGTAACGTTGACGAACTTGTTGGGAGCGACCATTGCTTGGCTGATCATCCGCTACAGAGACGGATTGCATATGCGGTTGGTGTGTGTCTCGCAACTCAAGGCGGTACTGAGAAAATCGTTGCCCTTCTTCTTGAGTAATGCAGGTAGCATAATCAAAGAACAAGGTCTGGTACTGATAATCGGTCGTTATTTGGGCATGGAAGATGTGGCGATATACGATTTGGCAAATAAGATTATCATCATTCCTCGCACCATTTTTAGTAAATTAAACGATGCGATTTATCCGAAGATGATGACGCAAATGAATGTGAATCTTCGTCGCAAGATAGTTTGGGGAGAAGTGTTGTTGGGAGTAGTAACTATTTTAGCAGTAGCAGCGTTAGGTTATTGGGTGGTATTGCTCTTAGGCGGTAGAGCAATGATTGCAGCATATCCAATCAGTGTAATACTCAGCGTAACCGTACTGACCTGGTTGGTGGCAGGGGCGTTGATATGCTTCTATATAATTCCCTCAGGGAAAACCTACTATATAACGGTTAACCAAATTATAGCTATGCTAGTTACATTCCTCATTGCAGGAATCGGTTTGTATTATACTCACAATGTTTATGTGCTGGCGTCCTCTTTGGCCATAGCAGGGCTGATCGAAATAGCGTTTTGCACACATGTGGTATTTAAGAATCAAATGAGATGAAAGTGAGTGTTGTCGTGCCGGTTTACGGCGTGGAGAAATATATAGCACGTTGCGCTGAATCCCTGCTCAATCAGGATTACGAGGATAAAGAACTCATCTTCGTGGATGATGCATCACCGGACGAGTCCATGACAATTTTGCAGGAATTGTTATTACACTATCCGTCTCAACAAGTTACCTTACTTCGCCATTCTATTAATCGCGGTTTGGCAGCAGCGCGGAAAACAGGTATGGCAGCAGCCAGAGGAGAGTATGTAGTGCATGTAGATAGCGATGACTATCTGGAACCGAATGCCCTGACCGTACTGGCAGCGAAAGCACAAGAGACAGGAGCTGATATTATAGGGATGGACTTTTATTTTGATTGGGGCAATAAGAAAAAAATATATCGGGGACGATGGGCAGAAGATGCGCAAGCATATTGTCAATTGGTGTTGAGCGGCGCTACCATGCCCAATATGTGGTCGCATATGATGCGAAAGGAGTTGATTGAACGAGCAGGTGTTCAACCAATCATCGGGTTAGACACCGGTGAAGATTATTTGTTCGTGTCCAAGATTTGTACTCATGCTCGCAGTGTGGCGCATGTCAAGAGTCCGTTATATCACTATATGCAGACTAATGATTCATCATTCATGCATGTCGTGTCGGAAAAGAACATACGCAGTCTGATTCAAGTAATGAACGAATTGTCCGATTTCTTTGCAAGGCAAGATGAGTACACGGAAGCCCTTCGAGCCGGCCAATGGATGAAGAAGACAGAGTTGATGCTGCGAGTTCCCAAGAAATGGTATGCGTTGGTTGATCAGATGCCTGCAGAGAAACCGATTGTGTATAACAGCATGAGTATAGCCCAACGTTTAGCTGCGCCGTTAGTAGCCCAACGGTATTGGTTGCTTTTGTCGTTGTATGGTAATTGTTACTCTCGGCTAATAAACATGCTGCAGGTATTGAAAGGAAGAAGAAAATGTTGACATACATTCTTAATATCGCGTTTGTTATCATAGCTACGGTGCTTTATATTAAAGCACCGTGGACATATAACTATGATTACAGCGTCCTATTAATGACCATGTATATTGTGCAAAATGTGCTCTTCTTTGTTACTAATAAACGCAAGAATTGGTTAGGCTTTGAGTTTTTCTTTGCTCTTTCGTTCTTCCTTGTTAATTTTGTGTATCCGGTCTTTTATGCACCGACAGAACGTATCTATTGGTCCTTCTTTAGTTTTGCCTTCAATGATAATTATGTTACGCGAGCTACGGCCTTGGCTTATTTCGCTTATGCATGGTACATGTTGGGCGTAACACGACTGCTACAATTGCAGCGCGAAGAGCCCGATGAGCCAACGTTCACTATTACTATGCGCCAATATCTATGGTTCTTTGGTATCACAATGGTGGCATGGTGTCTGTATGTGGCATCGGGTGGCTTAGCCGCTTTGCAGAGTGTATATGCCGAGGGGACTAACTTACGAGACGTTGGTATATACAGTTATTTCAACAATATCTTCACCATCGGTTGCTACCTGATGTCGATCTTTATTTTCCTCTTGCCAAAGCAGAAATGGTGGTTCTATCTACTTGTGATAGTCGGGTTCATGCTGATATTGCTTTCCACGGGTAGTCGCCAGTTGGCAGTCAGTTTGGCACTTATCCTTCTGGTAGGTTTTAGTATGTATGTCTATCACTTGAAATGGTGGCAAGTGGCAATATTAGTAGCAGGAGGCTCGTCTGTGCTGTTTCTTGTGATGACTCTACGCGGTGATGGTCTGGATCCAGCGGCATGGCATAACACGTTAGCACACACCCAATTGGAGGAGGTTTGGGATATATATGAAGATTTGATAATTAATGATCTTAGCCTTTTCCGTCTTTTTGGTTGGGCACAAGAGAACGACCTTACATGGTTGCAAGGTATGACCCTGGATATAAGTTCGCCTATTCCCGGTCTTGCCGGATATATAGTAGCCCATAGTGATGTACCGCCTGAGATGTTGCATGGAGGCGATTTGCCGAGTTATCTGATACTTGGGCCGAATGCTACTTGGGGAGTAGGAACTAACATGGTAGGCGAAGCCTTTCGCTCGTTTGGCGCAATCGGAACGGCACTATCCATGTTTCTAATCGGCCTTTGGGTTAAGGAGAGTTATTACCGGGCCAAACATAGTGTGTATTGGTATTTGATGTATTTCCTATTAGTAGGACACGCTTTGATTTATCCACGTGCTCCGCTTCTCTATGATCCACGATTGGTCACTTGGAGTCTGCTATTGTTGCTCATTGTAATGACCATTACTGAACATCAAGCACAAATAGTAAACTGGCTCGATGCCATGGGTAAAAAGAGGGAGGTGCAATCATGAGAATACTCTATTGTATCCCCGCCTTGTACAACTCAGGAGGCATGGAACGGGTTTTGACGCAAAAAGTTAATTGGCTGGTAGGGCATACCGATCACCGGATAACTATATTGACGACAGAGTGTGCACCGGAAGGAAGACAACAAGTATATTTTCGGCTAGATAATCGAGTGCAAATAGTGTCCCTCGATATAAATTTTGATGCTGATTATGCCAAACCGCTTGCAATCAAGTGGATAGGCCATATGCAGCGAATGAGACAGTATAGAAGAGCATTGAAGGACTATATACATAGAGAGAAGATAGACTTGTGCATTTCTTTGGGAGGCAAAGAAATAGCCTTTTTACAAGCATTACCATGCCGTACAATGGCGGAATTGCACTTTGCAAAAGACCAAAGGCAACATCTACTGCAAGCCACTCATCACGGAGCCTTTTGGCGCCTATTGGGTTATATTCGCACCCGACAATTGGTGCGTGCAGTAAAACCTCTCGAGCGGTTAGTTGTGTTGACCGAGAAGGATAAGGCTGATTGGGAGAAAGAAGGTTGCAGCAATGTGATGGTGATTCCGAATCCTTGTTGTCTTGATATGCAACATGTGGCAGATTGTACCGCGCGCAAAAAGATTGTGCTGGCGGTAGGGCGATTGCATGAACAAAAAGGTTTTGATTTGCTGCTCCATGCATGGAAACCGATAGAAAATAATTATCCGGATTGGATGTTACGTATAGTAGGAGAAGGCCCGCAGCAAGATGTATTAGAAAAGCAGATTCGTAAGTTGTCTTTACATCATGTTGTCTTAGCCGGGAGAACAGATAATATAACAAAAGAATATTCCAATGCTTCGCTCCTTGTGCTCTCATCGCGTTATGAAGGTTTTTCTTTGGTGTTATTAGAAGCTATGTGGTGCGGGCTTCCTTGCGTGGCATTCGATTGCCCGCAGGGTCCATCGGAGTTGCTGGCAGACCATAGAGGATGGCTTGTCCCTAGCGGGGATATATTCTCGCTCTCTAAGCAAATAGAATATACCATGACGCACCCGGGTGAAGCATCGAAGCGTGCACAAAAGGCGCAAATGTATGCGTATAACACATATAGTGAATCGAACATTATGTATCGGTGGAAAAAACTACTAGAGACTTGAATATAGTATTTGACAATATCATCTATACTCTTCAGCGTAACGGAGGAATATCCGTGGTTTGGAATGAACTGCTGAAGCGAGCACGAGTGGACCATGATCTTCAGTGTGTGGAGTTGGATTACCGCCAATCCATCCAACCGAGGTTTATGGAGCGTTATCGTGTTCCGGAATATAGACCTCAAACTCCCTGCATTTTTCACTCATCGTATTTTCGAACATTGCCGCAAGATGGAGTATACAATGTTACGACAGTACATGATTTGACATATCATTATTATCGTTCGGGACTTGCGAAAGCAGTACACCTGTGGGAGGAAAAATGCGCATTACACAATAGCGATGCCATTATATGTGTTAGCGAAAATACCAAGCGAGACCTTTTGCGCTTATACCCTTGGATCGAAGAAAACAGATTGTATGTGGTGTATAATGGAGTAGGAGATGAATTCTATCCGATTCCATCGGTAGAAAAAAAAGGGTACTTATTGTATATTGGTAATGGGCAAGCAACGTATAAACGATATGATGTTGCACAAGAGGTATCGCGTTTAACGGGAATAGAGTTGGTGACGGTATCCAATGTGTCACGTGCAGAGTTGAATAGATTATACAATGAAGCATTGTGTTTACTTTATCCATCCGATTATGAAGGATTTGGATTACCTATCCTTGAAGCACAAAAAGCCGGTTGTCCGGTCGTTGCACAGCGCTTTTCCTCCATTCCTGAAGTAATGGGTGATGGCGGGCTGATGGTAGCGCACGATACTCCGCAGCATGTAGCACAAGAGATGGCAGGTGCAGTAAGGCAGTTGTGTTCATGCTCTACGCAGGCTATAATTGAAAAAGGAAAACAAAATGCAGCCCGTTTCTCGTGGGAGAATACGTACAAACAAACAAAAAAAGTATATGAAGATATCTATCATAACCATAACATATAATAGTGCTGCCACGCTTCTACGCGCCCTGGATAGTGTACAGTGTCAAACATATACTGATATCGAACATGTATTGGTGGATGGTGCATCTACTGATGGAACTCGCGAGATAATAGAAGCCTATGCGCGAAAACATCAAAACGTGCGGTGGGTTTCAGAGAAGGATGGCGGAATATATAATGCTATCAACAAAGGAATACGCATGGCAACAGGTGATGCCATCGGCTTCTTGCACTCTGACGATAGGTTCTATTCGCCCGATTCCATCAGCCATATAGTTGAGACATTCCGGCAAAACGATGCACAAGTAGTCTACGCAGATTTGCAATATTGCAAGAACGGAAAAGTGATACGTCAATGGAAAAGCAATGACTTTCATCCCTATAGTCTCAAGTTTGGCTGGATGCCTCCTCATCCTACAGTCTATGTTCGCAAAGAGGTGTATGCACAGGTGGGCGAATATGACGAGTGGTTCCGTATAGCAGCAGACTACGACATGATCCTTCGTATCTTTACTGCCGGATTTAAGACATCTTATCTGCCAGAGGTGTTAGTGTCTATGGAAACCGGCGGAGCCAGCAACAGAAACACTAAAGCACGCTTGTCTAAAACGCAGGAGGACTATATAGTACTTAAAAAGAATCACATAGGAGCGGGCTACCTGACTGTAGCATGCAAACAATTGAGAAAAATACGCCAGTTCATACGTAAATAATTATTACAAGATAACCAATGCTCAGCATATCCATTGTTTTATATCAACCTAAGTGGGAACAAGAGGTTCTGCCCCTTGTGACGGAGTTGCTGCGCGTCAAACGACTCAAGAAGATCTATCTGTTGGACAATTCTGAACTATCGTCCAAAGAATACTTTTCTTCTAAGTTTAAGGTTTCCTCTAAACTCCGTTATATGTTCATGGGAGCTAATCTTGGTTATGGCAAGGCGCATAATGTAGCCCTACGTGATAGTGCATATCATCTCACGGAATTGCACCTTGTGATGAATAGTGATATCCGTGTCAAGGCAGAAGATATTGATGCCATGCACGACTGGATGCTCATGAATCCAAAAGTTGGCCAACTCATGCCGCGTGTGGTCAATCCCGATGGAACGCCGCAATATTTGGCCAAACGTTTGCCTACACCTATGGATGTCTTCGCCAGACGTTTCGTTCCGGCGTGCCTCACTCGTCATCGCAACAGAAAATACGAACTGCGAGATTTAGACCTAACTCGCCCTGTCAATGCACCGTACCTAAGTGGCTGCTTCATGCTCTTACGAACCTCTGCCGCTGTTGATGCAGGGCTCTTTGATGAACGTTACTTTATGTATCCCGAGGATATAGATTTGACACGCACTATTCACCGCAATTGGCTGACACTCTATTATCCCGAATGGACTATAGTTCATCATCACGAGCGTGCTTCATACCGAGATATACACATGCTTTGGATTCATATTTCGAATATGTGCAAGTATTTTAACAAGTGGGGCTGGATTTTCGACTCCGAAAGAAGACTATTCAATCGTACACTAACACAATAATTAACGAAACTAAATATACTATCCGATGAAAGAAATAACTACAAAAAAATTGGCGGACACCATTATTGAGGGAATCCGCAATCGTAAGGGACAGCGCATTGTAACAATCGATTTGCGCAAAATCAAAGAAGCTCCTGTAGAGATGATGATTATCTGTGAAGGGCAAAGTAACACTCAGGTGGCAGCTATAGCCGGAGAGGTGGACGATTTCGTTCGTACCGAGACGCACATCCACCCGCTATCTGTAGCCGGCGAGGAGAATGCTGAATGGATCGCAATGGATTTCGGCACGATTTTTGTACATATCATGCAGCGTGAACCACGCGCCTTTTACGACATCGAGCACCTTTGGGCCGATGGTAAGGTAACAGAGCTTCCTGAAGTTCTGTAATTAATTATTTATTAGTTCTATGGCAGAAAAAGAAAAACAACCTATGCAGCAACCGTCTCAAGGCCAACCGAATGGGCCAAGAAGATGGTTCGGTTATTTGTTCTATGCTGTATTGTTCACATTGTGCGGCCTATATCTTTTTGGTAAGCATGATAACAGCAGCGTGAGCAAAGATCTTAGTTACACCAAACTGACAGCCTACATTGAAGCAGATGCCATCCAAAAGATGACAGTCTTCGATGACAATTCGCTCAAGGCTGAGGTAAATGGGAAAAACTATGTGCTTGTGTTCGGATCACAGGCAGACGGTGAACGTGTCAAGGGGCAACTGCAAGTACGGGTGCCGTCGGTAGAGGAGTTCGCTAAGTACATGGATACCATCAATGCCAAGCGCAAAGAGAGCGGACTTGCTGCTATTGACGTCAAGTATGAGAAGTCCAAGGATTATTGGTATTTAGTACTGGTCAATGTATTACCTTTTGTGTTGATGATACTGTTCTTTGTCTACCTCAGCCGCGGAATCAGCAGTGGAGTAGGTGGAGGCGTATTTGGGGTAGGAAAGGCAAAAGCGCAACTCTTCGATCGCGACAAGAAGGACAAGGTGACCTTCAAGGATGTCGCAGGCCTATATGGTGCCAAGCAAGAAGTACAAGAGATTGTAGAGTTTCTCAAGAACTCTAAGAAATATACTGATATAGGAGCCAAGATTCCTAAGGGAGCCCTGCTGGTGGGTCCTCCGGGGACAGGTAAAACATTGTTGGCAAAAGCTGTTGCGGGTGAAGCTGATGTACCGTTCTTCTCTATGAGCGGTTCAGACTTTGTCGAGATGTTTGTCGGAGTGGGAGCAAGTCGTGTGCGCGACTTGTTCCGCCAGGCTAAGGAAAAAGCTCCCGCGATTGTTTTCATCGATGAAATCGATGCTATTGGCCGTGCGCGTGGTAAAAACGTTATGACGGGAGGCAACGATGAACGCGAGAGCACGCTCAATCAGTTACTCACAGAGATGGATGGTTTTGGCACAAACAGCGGTGTTATCATTCTCGCGGCAACCAACCGTGCAGATGTACTTGATCCGGCTTTGTTGCGCGCAGGACGTTTCGATCGACAGATACACGTCGAACTGCCCGATTTGCAGGAGCGTAAGGAAATCTTCCAAGTACATCTCCGTCCGCTCAAATTGGACGACTCGCTTGATATTGATTTCTTAGCCAAGCAAACACCTGGTTTCTCCGGAGCAGAAATAGCTAATGTTTGTAACGAAGCTGCTCTCATCGCAGCGCGAGGCGGTCATAAGAAGGTGAGCAAGCAGGACTTCATGGATGCTGTTGATCGTATCGTAGGCGGACTGGAGCGCAAAAACAAGATAATGACTGCAGAGGAAAAGCGCTCCATTGCCTTCCATGAAGCTGGTCACGCTACTATCAGTTGGCTCCTTCGATGGGCCAATCCTCTGGTTAAGGTTACTATCGTCCCGCGTGGAATGGCTCTCGGAGCAGCTTGGTATTTGCCTGAAGAACGCCAACTTACTCAGGAAGATCACATCCTGGACGAACTCTGTTCGTTGTTGGGAGGCCGAGCTGCCGAGCAGCTCTTTCTGAAGCAGACCTCTACTGGAGCCCTCAACGATCTGGAACGTGCTACTAAGCAGGCATATGCCATGGTGGCATACTACGGCATGAGCGATAAACTTAGAGACGTAAGTTTCTACGATTCCACCGGCAGATATGAATACGGATTTGCCAAACCCTATTCAGAGAATACGGCCGATCTCATCGACAAAGAGACGCAACGTATCATTGCCGAGCAGATGGCGCGTGCTAAACAGATTCTCTCCGAGCATGCGGAAGGACATCATAAACTCGCAGAAATGCTCATCGAACGAGAAGTTATCACTCACGAGGATGTCGAGGCTATCTTGGGACCGCGCCCTTGGAAGAGCCGCGGTGACGAATTGCTTGAGGCAAATGCAGAACAGGCTGAGGCTGAAAAACCAAAACGCAAACGCGCACCTCGAAAAAAAATCGAGAACACGGGAAATTAAGATATTTTTCTCCCGGACTGCTTTCGAGGTTTCATCGAGGTTTTATCGAGGTTTCTTCGAATGCAGTTCGATATAAAATACAACACTTATGAAAAAGCTATTACTAACAACAATCATCTTTGCAGCAGCATGTTGTCTGAGTGCACAAGAGATGAAGAAACTGCCGGTAGATGCCGAAGTTCGGTATGGCAAGTTAGACAACGGATTGACCTACTACATCCGTCACAACGAGCAGCCTAAGCAGCGGTGCGAGTTCCATATCGCGCAAGCCGTAGGTGCTATCTTGGAAGAAGACCATCAGAATGGTCTGGCCCATTTCCTCGAGCACATGGCTTTCAACGGAACACAACACTTCCCTGGCAAAGGCATCATCACTTATTTTGAATCCCAAGGAGTCAACTTCGGTGGTAATATCAATGCTTATACATCGTTGGACGAAACGGTTTATAGACTTTCTGATGTCCCTACCTATCGACAGGGGCTCATCGATTCAGCTCTGCTCGTTATGTACGACTGGAGTTGTGGCCTCTCGCTTCTCCCCGAAGAAATAGATGCTGAGCGTGGTGTCATTTTGGAGGAGTGGCGTACCGGTCGTTCCGCCTCACGCCGCATCTGGGGAAAAATGCAGACCGCAATGTATCCGGGCAGTCAATATGCTAAGCGTGACGTTATTGGCGATACGGCGGTGATTAATAATTTCGAATATCAAGCCATTCGCGATTATTACCATAAATGGTACGGTCCTGACAATCAGGCCATCGTCGTTGTAGGTGATATCGATGTAGATGCCATCGAGGCTAAGATCAAGTCTCTTTGGGCAAATGTACCGCGTCGTACCAATTATGGAGAGCGTCCTATTTATTCGATTGATCAGCCTACCGCCCCGCGTGTAGCTATCGTTACCGACAAAGAGGCACAAGGAAGCCGTATCACTCTCAAATATACTGCTGACCAACTCCCGGAGCAGATCCAAGGAACAGCACAAGAGTACATGGTCGCTTTGATACGCGAACTCATATGCGATATGATGGACAATCGTTTTTCCGAGTTAGCACAAGACCCGA
Organism: Paludibacteraceae bacterium; assembly: GCA_024689005.1. Classification (GTDB taxonomy): domain Bacteria; phylum Bacteroidota; class Bacteroidia; order Bacteroidales; family Paludibacteraceae; genus Colicola. The sequence goes on along the minus strand of JAILDU010000045.1, from coordinate 32,029 downwards.
ATGCGTCTTTCGCCGGAGGCGGTTGCTATTATGGTGAAACAGTCAAACTGCGCGACGCGTTTAATGCCATCTATATACCGAAAGAAGGACGTGAGACCGAAGCATTCAACGATTTGGTTTTCCAACTCGAGAAGATGCGCCGCTATGGCTTTACCAATGCTGAACTCGACCGCGTGAAGAGCGAGAAACTCAATAGTATGGAGAAGTATTACAATGAGCGAAACAATCGTAAAAATATTGATGTTGCGCGCGAGTGCATCCGCCATTTCGAAAATGGTGAACTCATGCCAGGTGCAGAGTGGGAGAGAGATTTTGTCAAAAACATGCTGCCAACTATCAATCTGGATATCATCAACAAAGTTGCTGCTTCCTTCATCCACGATAATCCTATTATCGCCATATCCGGACCGGAGAAAGAGAGCGTAAAGATTCCGTCCGAGGAAACTATTCTTGCTTCTCTCAAAGGCATGAAAGATCTGGCCATCGAGGCTCCTAAAGAGGAAGTCTTCGATACCGAATTGGTCAAGAAAGCACCACGCAAAGGCAAAATCAAATCGATTACTCAGAACGATGAGTTGGGTACTACTGAGTGGGTGCTCAGCAATGGTATCAAAGTGGTATTCAAACCAACACAATTCAAGGCAGACGAGATACAGTTCAATGCTTTCTCCAAGGGTGGTCAATCCTTGATTGCTACCGAAGACCTTCCCTCTGCGCAGTTGACAACAGCTGCTATCAGTATGATGGGACTTGGTCGTTTCTCAATGAACCAACTCGAGAAAGCACTTACAGGTAAGACAGTTTCTGTTTCTCCGGCTATCTATAATAATACCGAGACCTTGAGCGGATCGTCATCCGTCAAGGACTTTGAGACTATGCTCCAACTCACTTATCTCTACTTTACCGCTCCGCGCCGTGATCAGACTGGATACGAAACATTGATGGGATTGGTTAAAAACCAATTAGTTAATCGAGACAAGAACCCTAAGACTGCGTTCTCCGATTCAATCGCAATGATGCAAAGCAACCATTCAGAGCGTACCGTTCTCATGAACATGGACAATCTCAAACGCGTGTCGTTGGACAAGATCATGAAGATCTACAAGGAGCGCTTCGCTAATCCGGCAGATTTCACCTTCACTTTCGTGGGTAATATCAATCCGCAAGACGAACAGACCAAAGCACTCATCTGCCAATGGTTGGGAGGCCTGAAAACAAAGAAAACTCGCGAGGAGATTATGGACCACAATATTACTGTGGCTCTCGGTCAGCAGAAGAATTACTTCACCCGCGAGATGGAAGTGACTACTGCCAGCAATCGCATCGAGTACCATTCGTACGATATGCCTTATACCATGGCTAATGATCTTAACATGGAGATTATAGGCCGCATCCTGTTCACTCGTTACCACGAGTCTATCCGCGAGCGTGAAGGCGGATCGTATGGAGTAGGTTGCCAGGGCTATATGAATATCGTACCCAAACCGGCAGCTACACTTGTCATGCAGTTTGATACCGATCCGAAGAAACAGGCACGCTTGATAGAGATCATTCACGAGGAAGTGCAGACCATTATTGATAATGGTCCTTTGGCCAGCGACTTGCAGAAGGAGAAAGAGTCCATGCTCAAAGACTACGCCGAGGATCTCGAGAAGAACGCCTATTGGCGCAATGCTTTGTACATGTATTATTTCTATGGACAAAACAACATCCGCGACTACAAACCGGCCGTGGAAGCTATCACTGCCGAAAGCGTGCAGTCTACGCTCAAACAACTGGTTGAGGCCGGCAATGTCTTCGAGGTTGTTATGTTCCCTGAGGATAAATAAGAACCGATGGCAAAGTATTTTTTGATAGCAGGCGAAGCGTCCGGTGACAATCATGCTGCTGCGCTCATAGAGCAGTTAAAACAGCGAGACCAACATGCCACTTTCTGCGGCTTAGGCGGCGACCATATGGCCGCCACCGGATGCCGCCTATATCAAAACTACAGAAATATGGCGTTTATGGGATTTGCGGCTGTCATAGCTAATATGAACAAAGTAAGCCGCAATTTCCATATCGCACGCCATGCCCTCCTGGAGGAACAGCCTGATGCGCTCATCCTTATAGACTATCCTTCCTTCAATCTTCGAATGGCCGATTTCTGCCGCCGACATCTGCCTAATACCAAGATCTATTACTATATTCCGCCTAAGGTGTGGGCCTGGAAAAAATGGCGCATTCATCGTATCGCACGCTTGTGTGACGAGGTGCTTGCTATCTTTCCTTTCGAAACGGACTTCTATGCTCGTTACGGCTACCGGTGCACCTACGTAGGCAATCCTACGGCTGAGGCCATCACTCGCTATCTCGCTACTCACCCGAATAACCACTCACTTTCTCCAACTACAAGTGATACCATTGCTATTCTTCCCGGAAGCCGTCCCAGCGAGGTGAGTCATTGTCTTCCGGTCATGCTGGAAGCAGCCAGACGTTTCCCGGATTATCATATTGTGATTACTGCCGCTCCCGGTTTGGACGATGCTGCCTACCTTCCATTCTTAAGTGCGGGAGAAGAACTCACGCGCGATACTTATGATTGCGTGCGTACTGCGCGCGTGGCTATCGTCAATTCCGGCACTGCCACACTCGAGACGGCTTTACTCGACTGCCCGCAACTTGCAGTTTATTACTTGACAGGGGCTCGTTTCATAGGATGGATACGTCGCCTCCAACCGCTCTTTTTCTCAATTCCTTATTTCACTTTGGTTAATATTCTCTCGGGCAAAGAGACTATTCGCGAGTTGGTTGCCAACGATTTTAGTGCAGACAATATTGAGACCGAATTGCATCGTTTACTTACCTCCTCTGATGCTACCAGAGCGATGCATTCCGACTATGAACAAATACGTTTGCTTCTCAATGCTCCACATGTCTCTGCCGCCGAGCGTATAGTTCGTAACATCTATGCCCTGAGTTAGAATTCGTCTTTGATGTACTACGATATACTTACGAGACTCTTACGAGACAGATACGAGACGTTACCGAGCTAATCCTAGACAATACAGCAGACGTTACCGAGACCATAAGCCGACATTTGACCAAAAGGTTAATCATCATTGTCCACTTTTTGTAACATAGTAAAATAGTTCAGTCTTTTCGTAAAAAGATGGATAAAATCCATAAAAAATGCTATATTTTCTTAAAAAATGCACTTTTTTTTACTTTTTTTTGAAAAATATTTGGAATATAAAAAAACAATTAGTACATTTGCGGCCGTTTTGAAAAATTAATTAGTCTGTTACTAACTAAGTCTTATATCTACAACGAACAATCCTTATGAAGAACTTTCTTTATTCTTCAATTTTTTTTGTGTGCCTGCAACTATGCATTGCCACACTTAATGCGCAAGTAGTCGTCGTTCCGGCAGGAGGTGACGGGGATAATTTTTCCTTTTCTGTTGGTCAAGCGGTAGTAGGTGTAGCCTCGGGAGAAACGGGTTCCGCCGAGATAGGTGTGCAGCAATCCTATACTCTCACTGTATTGGGCATTGAGCAAACTCCGGCCATGACCGGCACTTCGGTCAAGGTTTATCCGAACCCGACAGCGTCTATGCTGCGTATTGATGTTGTAACTAACGAGTCTGCGGAAGTTGAATATATGCTCTATACCGATCATGGGCAACTTCTCGAGAGCAAACATTTTGATCCGGCTATGCCGATTGACATAGACATGACCGATTATCCAACGGGTACCTATATACTGCGACTGACACAGAACGGTCAGGTGGGTGCCGGATACCAAGTGATCAAGAAATAAAAAAATATCACTATATATTCTATTTATGTGTCATTTTATGAAAAAGAGCTTAATGGCGTTACTCTTACTTATTTTGAGTAACGTTATGTTTGCCCAGGTGCCAGACGCAATGACGTTTCAGTCGGTGATTCGCAATGCGCAGGGTGACTTGGCTACAAACAAAAACATCACTCTGAGATTGAGCATTCTCCAAGGCAGCGCAACAGGAACAGCTGTTTATGTAGAGAATCAATCCGGAAAAACTAATGCTAACGGACTTATTAGTCTTAACCTCGGTAGAGGAACAACTGTAAGTGGCAGTTTTAATGACATTGATTGGTCTAATGGTCCGTATTTTTTGCAAGTAGCAGTAGATGTTGATGGAGGTTTTAATTTTGTTAACCAGACTACCACCCAACTATTGAGTGTGCCGTACGCCCTCTATGCACAAAAAGCAGAGACGGTGAGCGGCACAATTTCGTATAATAAGCTGGTAGATGTGCCGGACAACATCGGCTTCAGCGGCAACTATGAGGACCTGAGCGGCAAGCCTGCTTTGGCGACGGTTGCCACGAGCGGTCACTACACCGACCTGCAGGGCACACCTGCTTTGGCTGACGTAGCTACGAGTGGTAATTATTCTGATTTGCAAGGTACTCCTGTATTGGCCAACGTAGCCACGAGCGGCGCTTATGCAGACCTGAGCGGCAAGCCTAATCTGGCAACCGTAGCAACGAGTGGTGCCTACACCGACCTGCAGGGCACTCCCGAGTTGAAACGTGTGGCTATGACGGGTAGTTACAACGACCTGACCGACAAACCTGTTTTGTCGTTAGATGGCTCGTTCAGCGGTAGTTATTTGGACCTGACTAACCGTCCTAATATCAAGGACAGCGTGGCTCAGTACGGATTTGACGGACTCTACAACAGTCTGAATGGGATTCCGAGTTTCGCCAACGTGGCATTCAGCGGTGACTACAACGACCTGGTGAACCGTCCTACCTCGACAGGAGGAAGCGGCGTGAGCGACTACAACGACCTGAGCAATCTGCCTAACCTGAAGGATACGGTGCAGAAGTACATGGCCGGTGCAACGGGTGACTACCAGGCGCTGATCAACAAACCGAATTTTGCTGACTCGGTTGCGGCCTATGAGCACAACGACTATGTGCTGCTCCAGAACCGTCCGAACATACACGACTCGGTGAGAACCTATGGTTTTAACGGCGAGTACTATAACCTGAACCACCGTCCGAACATTGTGGATAGTATCGCTCTGTACGGATTCAGCGGCAGTTGGAAGGACCTGAAGGATATGCCGACAGCTAATGCGACCGGAACCATTATGTATTACGACGCCAGCATAGAAGCATGGCGAACACTCGTTCCCGGCAATGCAGGAGACATACTGATGATTGGTAGTGACGGTCGCCCGCAATGGGTGAACGCATCTTTTGTGGCACAGAACATTGCCAATGTCGATCTGATTGAGGTGCAGATTTTGGATTATCCGAGTACGCAATACTCCGTAGAGGAGAGTACCGGACTGATGAGCAATACAGGTAAACTTTTGGTACCTATGTATCAAGACGTTGCCTATGAGTTTCACCCCAAAGAGGGTGTCGGCGTCAAGCAGATTCTGATCAACGGAGCGGACGTGGATTCGGCTTATTATACCGAGCACGGAATAACCTTCCTGGAGTTCAACGCCGATACTACCGGTACCGGTCATTCCAGCTTTAAACTGACTGTCAAACTGGAGTCGGAGAAGGTGACCTATATCACCCGCGTGGAGGTGGCAGCCGATTCGTTCGCATGTGATACGGCAAAAATGTCTGTCGGTTACATGTGTGACTTTACTTTGCCTATCAAGCAAATAGATAGTTTGGGATTAGGTTTGTATTCTATAGAAGCTGGCGGTAAGAATATTACAGCCAAGGCTCGTCAACTGAATACAATCATAGTGGATAGCATCGTATCAGATACAACTATTATCATTACCTACAAGCAAGACTTGTTCTCGATAGGTGATATCTACAAGGAGGGCGGCAAAAACGTAGGAGTAGTATATGAGGTTGCTCCGGGTGGCAAGCAGGCCAAGGTAGTTAATATCGCGCAAGCAACCAGCCACGAACTCTTTGCATGGAGTACCATCACTGAAGAGATTGGCGCTAAGAGCGCAGACGGCGCGGACAACCAAGCTTTGGTAAGCAGCAAACTGGACTCTTATCCGGCATTCAACGCCGCTCACCAATTGGGCGAAGGATGGTATCTGCCTTCCGCAGAAGAAGCAGAGAAGATATACAATACATTGGACATTATCAATTCGGTATTGCAAACAGCAGGTACAACCGGCAAAACTCTCGAGAATGTTCAGATGTGGACTTCTACCGAGGAAGCCGAGGCGTATGCTTCGTCCTACAATATGAATGGAGGATATGTTAGTGGTATCAATAAAACGGTTGAGAACATTGTCGTGTCAATCAAGCAAGTATCCAAATAACTAATCATAATTTTATGAAAAAAGTCTACAAACAGAGCAAGATTAGACTATTTCTAATTGTCGTAATGTCACTGCTATTTAGCAGTACCATATGGGCAGGCACCAATTATGAGTATGTCAATATACTCGACCCGGCTAACGGTGCAGAAGTAGTTTACGATGAAGACGGTGGTTACTATACCATCAGCTTCAAGTACTATTACAATCCGACCAACAGTGCGAAGGATGTGTCTCTAACTGAGAGCAGTTACATCCAGGTCAATTGGAATGGAACGAGCCATATCGTTATGAAACTGAAAGGTTGTAGCGATTGTGAGCACGTGGATTATCGTGAGGCCGCACAGAATAAGAACGATGGTTTCGTAGAAGTGGGGGATAACAACTTCAACACTTCCGGCCGCTTCGCTCAGAACGTATCTGATGGTGATGCAGCCAGAGCGACTTTCCGTTACTATCCGCCTGAGGCCGCACTCGGTTATACCCCGAACTTCTATTTCTATTTCCGAATAGAAGAGGACGAGGATGGTGAGGGTTCTTTAGCTCGTGATGCAACCAAAGACCCGCATATTACCCTGCCGTCTATCAGTTCGAGCAACTTGACGCTGGCTCAGGGTTATTCCAGTACACTCAACAAACTGGATGTGACAGTCAATTACACCGGAGGTAAGGTGCCCAAGAATCTCTATTGGGGAAACACTCCGTTCGGAACGGCTGCCTCGTTGAAGAAGCAGGTTGACCGTAGAGCCAACGGTGGCAACATCGAGGAAACAATTACCTTGAAATATAGCAAGAATGTAACCCAAACGGCTAAGATTTCTACTCCGGTTAAGGGTTATCAAGCCATCAAGAACTTTAAGGCTCAGTACGTAGAAGGTGGTACAGTCAAACTGACTTGGGATCTGGAGCCGGGAACAGGCGAACTGGAGGCTGGTTATTTCATGGTAGAGCGCTCGCTCTATCCGGACTTCACCAATGCAGAACAATTGTCTGCCACTATTCCGTATGTAGCCAATCAGAATACAGGTTATGCCTATATAGATGACCTGGTAGCAGCAGACGTAATGGAACCGAAGTTGTACTACCGCGTTACTCGTACCATCACCGCAGCAACGTGGAGTTACGCATTCGGCGGATCGGCAAACGTATCACCGGACTACAAGCATGTGCAAATCGACACCGCTTATTCGGAGATGATAGAGAAGGATGGTTTTGATGCTATCAAGATCACCTGGGAATACAACGACCTGAGCTATATCTGGAGTACCGACTCCAAATTTATGATTGTGCGCAACAACACAACCACCGGTACTTCGCAGGAGATCTCGGGTTTGACCAGAAACGATATTGAGAAGGGTGAATATATCGACCAGGCTATCCAGAAATGTAATACCTATACCTATCAGGTATTCGTATTGCCGGGTAACCTCAAGTTCACCTCTAAGCGCAATACTACATTGCCTCTTACCCCGAGCCGAATGGGTTCGCTGAAGACAGCAGATGCATCCAAGGGTTACTACTCCGATCGCGTAGAGATAGAGTGGAAATCGATGGGTACATTCAACAAATTCTCCATCAGTCGTCGTCTGCACGGCGAGACCGGCGAGGAGAGTTGGCGCAATATTCAGACTGTGGACGGAGCGTCTGTACTGACAGACTATATGACTGCCGATCAGACCGCACTGCCGGGTTATCTGTATGACTACCGTGTAATCGGTATGTTGGATTGCTCGGATTCGACTTTGTACTCCAATCCGGTATATGCTACCGGTTTCCGTACCCCGACCGGTGATTTCTACGGCCAGGTTACTTTCCCTGACGGACAATTGGAGGATTCGGTAGAGGTACGTTTGTCCACTACGGAGGATATCAAGGGTCAATCGTTGCATTTCTCTAAGGCAGCTTACGCCAGCCTGGACGACAACAAAGTGTTGTCGGATGCAGCAAGTTCCGTTACTCTGCAGGCATGGATTATGCCGGACGCAGAGAACAACAGCGACCAGCATATCCTGACCAAGTCCGGTATGTATGACCTCGGTGTGAGAAACGGTCACCCGTACTTCCAGGTAGGTTCAACCCGTTTGACCATGGATACGATGACAGTACCTACCACCACGTTCACCCAGTTGACTGCTATATATGATGCAACCGCTAAGACCGCATCTATATATTATAACGGTGTGCTGAAGGCTCAACGTACCGTAACCAATAATCCAACCGGCAACGACAACGCACTGACTATCGGTACCGACTATGCCGGATACGTAGAGGAAGTGCTGATTTGGGCTAAGGCGCTGCGGGCTAACTCTGTAGCCAGCGATTACGGTCGCCACTTGGTAGGAAACGAAGAAGGATTGGTAGGATACTACAATTTCGACTATTGTTTCGACGACCAATTCTTTGATATCTCTTATACCGCAGCCGGTCACAACAAGCACCACGGTTCGTTCTACAACGGAGTAGAACTCAGTGCTGTTTGCCCGACTATCAATCAGTTGGCTTACAAGGGTCTGACCAACGAGGGTGGTGTATATTCTATCTTGGCAGTGCCGTACTACGGCAACAATACTGCCTATACGCTCACTCCGATCAAGGGAGTTCACACCTTTACTCCGGTCAACGAGATTCGTATCATCAGTGCTACTTCGCAGAGCCACACCGTAAACTTCAAGGACAACAGTTCGTTTGACGTTATGGGTGAGGTTCACTATGCCGGCGGTACTATGCCGGTAGAGGGCGCATGGTTCGAAATCGACGGCGTGGTAGCCAAGAAGGAGAACGGCGACTATATCAAGACCGACGCAACCGGTAAGTTCTCTATCAAGGTGCCGGTAGGTGTACACGAGGTGAAGATTGTCAAGGACGGTCACACCTTTGCCAACGACGGCAAACTGACTTACAGCAACGGTGAGAACCGCAACTATCAGGACATATTGACAGGCGTTGAGTTTGAGGATAACACGCGCGTTAAGTTCATCGGTCGTATCGCCGGTGGTGTTATCCAGGAAAACTATCCTGTAGGTTTGAGTATGTCTAAGAACAACTTGGGCGAGGGAATCAAACTGGTTCTGAGCCACAAGCAACAAGGCAAATACAAATTGTTAAGCAACGAAAAGACCGAGCGCTTTGCTCACGCAATCGATTCGCTGGGTATGACCAACACCCAAACCACCGACCAAGACGGTATCACTATCTCTGTGAACGATACCACGGGTGAGTTTGTGGCATACGTACAGCCTATCCTCTACGGCATGAGCATCGACGGTACCAACTATGATTTCGGTACGCTGCAAGACTTCAACTTCGACAACGTAGTAACTATCGATACATTCGAGACCAACGAGGTGGATACGGTAGCTTGCAACAAGTCGATGAAGTTCATCAAGCGCTTCGAGCCGATTATCGATATTCGTCAGTTAGACGAGACCGGCAAACTGTTGCCGTACTTCGGTGAGGCAGAGTCGAAGGTAAGTCTGTGGAATAACGATGCTTACATAGCTCCGTTGTATAATTCCAAGGACGGTACCTATCTGTTTGGCAAACCGGTATTCGACAGAGGTTCATACGCATTTGATTTCAAGATCTGCGAGACCTATACGTATTATGACAAGGACGGACATGCCGTTTGGACAGACTCCGTTCCTACTCAGGATGCTCGCATAGAGTTTACCAACGAACTGAACAACCAGATAGAGGTTGCTGAGGCCGATACATTTGGTCACGGTATCTATAACTTTGTATCAACTCATGTGGATGCTACTTCCGCCGAGAGCCATATCTGGGCTAAGGTATATTACGGAGACTCTTCCACAGCGTTTGATTGGGTTCCGCCGTTCAACAACGGTGCTGTATATACACTGGGTTATTGGAGCACGGGTATCGACTTCGTTACTGCCGGTCCAAACAAGGTGTTAACCGTCCTGCGTGACCCTCCGGGAAGTAACTCGTATGCTTATTTAGAGAAGGGTGTTACCTTTACAGAATCATCTACTTATACTGGATCTGTTGAGAATGAAGGATGGCAGGGTGGTTCTATTACTTCCGGTGTTAAGATTAAGAACTTCGCGGGTGTCGGCGCCGGTACCATTACGGAGAGTTCTGCAACCACGACTACTTCTATCGGAGCAGTACACGCAGAGCAATACGAGGGTTCGGATTCCAAGACATCTACAACCACCGTTACTACTCGCTACCAGACGAGCGACGATCCTCTATACGTAGGTGCTAACGGTGATGTATATATCGGTTATTCTACCAACATCACTTTCGGTAGTACCGGTAATATTGCTATCCTTCCGAAAGCGGTATTTAATAATGCCGGCGGAGAAGGAGCATTTGAGAAGGTATATGATGATACTCCTGCTGATTGGGTATTGGTACAAACCACAGGTCGCAATATTGATCAATCGTTCAAGACAACCTTTGCGTACCCGCAGGTTTATATCGAGCAATCTCTTATCCCGAATTTGGAATCTATCCGCAATAGTTTCCTTATTCCGTACAAGAGTCAAGGACAACTCGATTCTCTGCAAAAACTGGCAGACAGATTTGATACCATCTTCTATGTATCTTATCAGCCGCAGGAGAGCGAGTTCTTCGGTTTGGCTAACACGGATCCGAAATTGGATAGCCTTAAGTCAAAATACGGTGAAGCAAAGGACCTGATGAACGGACCGAGTTATGTAGTTTTGTTCCGCGACTCTACCCGCAAGCATACAGTCGTAGATACTCTTCAGATCTTCAACCAATGGATTGATGCATGGAAGTATGAGATTGGTAAGAACGAGTACATGAAGTATAAGGCTCAACAAGATGCTGCCAATCGTGTAGAGAACTTCTCGTTCCAGGCCGGTGCCAACAGAGAGTACAGCGAGTCCTATTCTGCAAGCAAGGTACACGAGAGTTCGTTCTCTATCACTCTCGGAGCAAACGCCAGCATAGAGTCTGATGTAGATGCTGAGGCCGGCGTAAAGACCAGGGTTTACTACAAGATGGACGAGACGCTGACCACTACACAAGGCGGTACATTCTCTACCGAGGCAGAACGTAGCCACTGTAAGGGATTTGTATTGGCTGAGGAAGGCGATGACGACTATCTGTCTGTGACCGTATATCGTGAACCTAACTGGAAAGAGAAAGACGAGCAATACAATTACGATGGCCCTCTGAGCCAAGGTAATACGGTTGACTCCTCTAAGATAGAAGACAAGGACTACTTCTCCAGCTTCATCTTCGTAACCGAGGCCGGTGCTACATCCTGTCCGTACGAGGATGCATACTACGCTAAGTACCTGGATGTTTATAACAGGATTGAGAAAGAGAATTCGAAGAATCCGTCTAAGTACAAACCGGTACCGGAAGACAGCATTCTGCTGAGCAAACCGACCATGCGTCTGGAGGTTCCGTACTTCTCGATGGAGAACAACTTCGTGGAGAACGTTCCTTCGGGTGAGTCGGCATACTTCACAGTCTATATGCGCAACAACTCGGAGACCGGTGAGGACCAATGGTTCAAGGTGATTGCAGTGGACGAGAGCAACCCGGACGGTGCTATGATCTCGTTTGACGGTAATACCGTAACCGGATTCGAACTGATCTTCCTGGTTAAGGCCGGTGAGACTCTGGTTAAAACCATGGCTGTAGATAGAGGTCGTGCACTCAACTATGACAACCTGCAGGTTGTATTGGCATCTCAATGTCAGGCAGACCCGACCAGCTTCCTTGATGTAATCGCAGATACGATCACCTTCTCGGTTCACTTCACTCCGAGCTGTACCGACCTGGATATAGTATCTCCGTCTAACAACTGGACCTACAACACCAAGTGCAAGACTGCTTTGCAGAATGGTTTGGAGAAGCACTTCATGCCAATCAAGATCGGCAACTTCGATCCTAACTACTCTGACTTTGACCATATTGAACTCCAGTACAAGCCGGCTTCCGGTTCGGACAACGACTGGTCATCACTTTGCTACTGGTATGCTGATTCGGCATTGTATGAGAAGGCAATCGCTGCCGGCAACGAGGCTCGTATGATTCTAGCTTCGGATGCAGGTACGCTGACTTACAACTTCTTCATGGACGACATGCCTGATCAACGCTATGACATACGCGCGGTATCTATATGTAATATCAACAATACCTTGTACGAGAACCCGTCGGCTATCGTTAATGGTATCAAAGATATGTACAATCCGCGTCTCTTCGGTGCCGCTAAGCCGGCTAACGGTATCCTCACCATCGAGGATGAGATTCGTCTGGACTTCAACGAGCCGATTGCAGAAGGTCTGTTGACCACCAACAACTTCTCCGTAACCGGTATCCGCAACGGTGCTGCTACAGACCACGATGTATCTATCCAACTGGACGGTACTTCGACCTATCTGACCACCGAGCTCCAGAAGAACTACTCGAGCAAGGATCTGACTATCGAAGGTTGGATCAATACCGACAAGGCACAAAACGCTACCATCTTCAGCCACGGTGACGTATCACAGAACCTGGCATTCTCTATCACTCCGTCTAAGCACGTGGTTGTTCGCTTCGGTGATGCCAATTTGACTTCCAACGAACCGGCCGCTATCGAGTTGGGAAGTTGGAATCACGTAGCTCTCACCTATGATGCTGCTACTGAGATTCTGACTGCTTATGTCAACTGGATTGCTGTTATCGAGCAGAAGGTAGAGAAACCGTACACCGGTATCGGTCAGTTGCAAATCGGCCGTAATATAGCTACCGAGGGCAACTATTTTGACGGCAAGGTGGATCAGTTCCGTGTATGGAATGCATGCCGTACGGCTGCACAACTTCAGGCCAATGCTGCTATCCAACTTTCCGGTAACAACGTAGGCCTGATCGGCTACTACGCTATGGACGAGGCACGCGGTACTATCACTGAGGACAAGGCACGCGGCGTCAACCTGATGCTGGAGGGTGCTGAGTGGGCTCTGCCACAAGGATTTGCTACTCAGTTTGACGGTAAAACAGGCTATGTAGATATCAATACATCCGCTACGGTGGTCAACTCCGAGATGGATTATACACTCGAGTTCTGGTTCAAGACCGACAAACAGCAGTACAACGCAACCATGTTGTGTAATGGTGATGGTATTGCAGACCAGATAGATAATCCTGCGAAACTCTTCTCCGTAGGATGGAATAAAAATGGTGTGCTCTGCTACCGTAACAACGGTTACGAGACCGAAGTACCGGGCAACTGGTGTAATGGCGAGTGGCACCAATTCGGATTCACTGTCAGTCGTTCGTCCGGCCACGCACGCATCTATATGGACGGTAAGATGATTACTTATATTGCCGCTGATATGGTTGCATCTATCTCAAGTGACAAGATGTTCGCCGGCGCACGCGTATGGTACAATGATCCGCAAAACGTAACGTCACGCGTGGCTGACCAATTCTTCGATGGTAAGATTGATGAGATTCGTCTCTGGAATCTCTATCGCACTCAATCGCAGATGGAGGAACTCTCCAACCAGAAGTTGGCGGGTGACGAGAAGGGATTGTTGCTCTATTATCCGTTCGAGCACTATATCACCTATATGGGCGTACCTGAGATGCAATATACACTCAAGGACTATGTGACCGATACACTCATGGCTGAGGCTAAGGGTCAAACTATCCAAAGCTCAGATATCGCTCCGGTTCGTACCCAAGGCGCAATATCTAAACTGCAGTATGATTTTGTAGTCAATAACGATGCTCTAATCATTACTCTCAAGGAGGATGATTACCGCATCGAGAACACCATCGTCAACTTCACCGTAGATGATGTACGCGACCTGAACGGCAACTCTATCCTGTCGCCGATTACATGGAGCGCATATATCGATCGCAACCAGTTGATGTGGCAGGACGACGAAATCAACCTGACCAAGCAACAGTACGCAGATTGCCAATTCACGGTAGGTATCACCAATAAGGGTGGTTTCGTACAGAACTATACTATTGAGAATATGCCTTCGTGGTTGACCGCTACTCCGGATGCAGGTACACTCAATCCGACCAAGTCGACCAACATTACCTTCACGGTTAATTCCGGTCTCAACGTAGGTACCTACAACGAGGTTATCTATCTGGTTGATGCACAAAACGTATCTGAACCTCTGACAATCAATATCACTGTCAAGGGCGAAGAGCCGAAATGGGGAGTAGATCCTGGTCAATACGAGTATAACATGCCGGTATTTGGTCAGATGCGTATCAATGGTGTCTTCTCTATGGACGAGAACGATATCCTGGCTGCCTTCTCCGGCAATACCTGCGTAGGTACGGCTAAGACTACCTATAATGCAGCTACTGATATGTACTATGTACTGCTGACTATCTACAACAATGAACAGAGCGATAACAAGCCTTTCACATTCCGTATCTATGACGCAAGTACAGGTACTATTTATAGCGCAAATCCATCGCAAACGATTACCTTCTCAAACAACAAGGTTTATGGTACTCCGATGGATCCTATTATCTTTGATTGTGGATCGCTCTACTATAGCAATATTGAGCTCAAGAAGGGATGGAACTGGATCTCGTTCAACCTCCAGAGTGAGGAATTGAAGGATGTGAATGCAGCCCTGAGTGGAGCAGAATGGCTCGGTGGAGAACAAATCAAAAACCTGAATAGCGATGCCACCTATTCTGCTGAAAACAGCACATGGAATATCGGTGGTGGTCTAGCCAGCTTGGACAACAAGCAGATGTATATGTTGTATGCTTTGGAAGACAAAATACTGCCTATTAGCGGTAGCATTGTTGATCCGGCTACTACTTCGTTGACTATCGAGGCCGGCAAGTGGAACTACATCAGTTATCTGCCGCAGAACACCTTGCCGGTTAAGACTGCTCTTGCAGGCTACAATGCAGAGAACGGCGATATTGTTAAGTCGCAGAATGCGTTTGCAATGTACTTCGGCAATGAGTGGATCGGTTCGCTCACATACATGAAGCCGAATGAAGGTTACATGCTCCACAGCAATGCAGAGAGTAACAAGACATTGACCTACCCGAGCAAGTCCAGCACAGTCAGTGCAGCTCCTGCTCGTCGTATTAACGCTAAGCAGCCATACAACATGAGCATCTTTGCTCACTGTGATGCTATCCAGGATGGTGATGTTATCTACGCAATCGTCAATGGTGAGATATGCGGTGAAGCAGTTGCTGTTCCGTACAAGCATGGCGTTGTATTGCAGTGTATCTCTATCAGCGGCTCCGCTGCTAAATCCGGTGTCAACTTTGTCTTGGTTCGCAATGGCGAGACCTACACTTCCGCCACCGCTATTGGTTATGAGGCCAATGCTGTAGTCGGCACTCCGGATAATCCGATGGAGATAGAGTTCAACACCGAGAGCAGTATTGCAAGTATCGCTGTTTATCCGGTTCCGGCTATTACCAATATCAATGTTACCGCAGTGGTAGAGGTGGGCGAACGTACACATGTTGAGATCTATGACCTTGTTGGTAAGAAGATGTTGGAGACTCCGGCAGAGAGCGCTAACGGCATTTATGTGCGCAGTATTAATGTCAGCGGACTGAACGCAGGAACATACTTCCTCCGCCTTGTTCACGGCGATAGTGTAGAAGTAACCAAGTTTGTTAAATTTTAATCCGTAATTGTATCTGATTATGAAAAAGAGTTTATATGTTATCCTTCTCATCATCTCTGTAGTGATGGTGGCTTGCAAGCAGAAGAACCCTGCTACCAAGTATGAGAATCCTAATTGGGTCCTTACGGAGAACAATAACTACTCGGTTAGTATGACGGCAGCCGTTCGACTGCCTGACAATATGAACCTTTACCTCACAGAGGACGACCAAATGGTCGCCCTCGTGGGGAACGAGGTACGTGGTGTCGGTAGACTCTATCAGGGTATATTCTATATCCATATAATGGGCACGGATGACGAAAAGGTTAATGTGTCTTTCCAATATTGGAGCGCCAAAACGCAATATAAGTATCAGGCAGACGAGGTTTTTCCGTTTAAGCAGGATGCTATCTTGGGTACACCGGATGAACCATTAGTATTCACTTTCAAAGTCCTCTAATAGACAGCAAATGATTATGCAAAAGAAACTTTTATTATTGCTGCTCACATGTCTGTTCGGCATCACTGTCTCCGCGCAAACGGAAACTGAAACGAAAGAAATTGTATATAATGGTGCAGGTGCTGCCGGTGATAACTGGTATCTTGATATGCAGTTGGGAGGCGATGTCCTTTTCAATCCGGAAATCAAGACAGTTGATGCATCCAATGGTTTGCGCCTCAATACTTCGCTCTCTTTGGGAAAATGGATTATGCCGTATTTCGGTCTCCGTTTGCAACTCAAGAGTATGTGGTGGAAAGGTGCTACTGCCACCACCGATGCGCGCGTTCTTGATCCGACTCAGGTCTCTATGTTGGCTGATGGTTCGGTAGAGTACAATATCTTCTATCTCAATCCGCATCTCGATTTCACCCTCTCACTGATGAGTTGTTTCAAGGGAGGATGGGCTGCTTCGCAGAAGTGGGACGTCATTCCGTTCCTTGGATTAGGTTATATGTATGCCTTTGAGGCAGATGGTGTCAAGAGCGGCAATTGTCTCACCGGTCATTTTGGACTTATGGGAAAGTACCGTATATGTGATCATTGGGATGTAAACTTAGAATTGTCAACTGCGCTCTTGCCTGATTTCTATAACCGAGCAGCCGGTCCGGTTAAGCAAGCGGATCTGGCCTTCACTATCGGAGCCACATACAATATAGGTGGTCATAAGTTCGGTCAGCGTGCGCACAAGGATAATAATAATTATTATGCTTCTGCCGGCAATGTCAATAATCATTCTGCTCATGCGCATGTGCTGTATACCAAGCCCGATACGGTCTATGTGTATAACAATACAGAGACTATCATCTATCGTGCTGCTCCTGTGTCCAATGGTACAGCTATGGCAACCGCTGCTAAGCAGAAGACATTCGACCAGCCTTTCCAGATAGCTCTCATTGAGTTCAGCATTAGCAGCGATGAGCCTAAGATGGACTTTGAGACGCAGTATTACAATGTGGCAGCTTTTGTTGCCGCTTACCCGGAATCCACGCTACGTTTGGATGCCTATTGCGATGCCGCTACAGGCACTACGGAGTATAACGATGACTTGGCACGCCGCCGAGCAGAGAAAGTACGTGATATACTTGTCAATAACTATGGTGTGGATGCTGGTCGAATAGTCCTCAATCCGCTTGGTTCACGTGAACAAGTCTATGAAAAGACGTCTCTAAACCGTATAGTTCGTATCACTGTATTGCCGAAATGATTATTGGGTATTCAAGAATATCTCAACAATCATAATCTATGAAAAAAGCGCTTTCGGGCGCTTTTTTCTTGCGTATGTAAAAAAAAAGTAGTATTTTTGCGCGATTTTTTGTGTATTGACATGTTTCTGTTGACAAAAAGTAACATGAGTTAATGCTATTAAACCCTTTTGTAAGATTGCGTTTGTAAATTTTATTAGTATGAAAAAAATTGTTTTATCGCTCGCAGCGATTATGCTTATGAGTACAGCATGCACCAAACAACAAACCACAGGTATCGATTTGGCCAATCTCGATACTACTGCAGTGGCTCAAAATGATTTCTACCAGTACGCTTGTGGTGGCTGGATGGCCAACAATCCCCTTACACCTGAATACAGCCGTTTCGGCTCATTTGACAAACTCGGGCTCCAAAACCTCGAGCAAGTCAACGGGCTGATACAGGATATTGCTGCCAAAAAACAGAAACAGGGTAGTGTGGCGCAGAAGATAGGCGACCTCTACAATCTAAGTATGGATACTGCGCGTCGTGACCAAGAAGGTATATCACCCGTTCGTAGTACTCTTGACGAGGTAGCTGCAATTACTTCGCGTGATCAACTCTCAGAGGCACTCGGCAAGGCTATGGACTTTGGTCTGTGGGCTATGTATGTAGATGCCGATGCTATGAATTCGTCTATGAATATTCTCAATGAGTATCAAGGAGGATTTGCCCTCGGTGAGAAGGAGTATTATCTGGACAATGACGACCATACGCGTATGATCCGCGACGAGTATCGCAAACACATCATCCGTATGTTCCAACTCTTTGGATTTGACAATGCTGAAGCGCGCGCAGACGTAGTTATTCGTCTCGAGACACGTTTGGCTACTGCCGCTTATTCCAATGTTGAGCTGCGTGATCCGCAGACCAACTACAATAAGATGTCTATTGACCAATTGCAATCGCTTGTTCCGCAAATAGATTGGAAAACTTATTTTGCTGCCTTCTCTGTCAACATCGACAGCCTTTCTATCGGACAGATTCCTCATCTGCAGGAAGCAGGACGCTTGTTGGCCGAAGAGTCTCTCGATGATATTAAGACTCTCTTCTATTGGCAGGTTATTGACGGAGCAGCCAGCTACTTGACTACTGAGATATTCATGCAGAATTTCCATTTCTACGGCCAGATTCTATCCGGACGTGAAGAACCCTCACCATTATGGAAACGTGCCGTAGGAATCGTCAATGGTACACTTGGTGAGGCTGTGGGACAGATGTATGTTAAAAAGTATTTCCCGGAGGAGAATAAAGAGCGTATGCTTGCGCTTGTTCACAACCTCCAAAAGGCATTGGGACAGCGTATCGAGAATCTCGATTGGATGTCGCGCGAGACCAAGGACAAGGCTCTGGAGAAACTCTTTGCTATGACTATCAAGATTGGTTATCCGGATACACGGCGAGACTATACCAAATTGGATATTGATGCCAAAGATACTTATTATGCTAATATCCAGCGTGCTGCTAAGTTTGAGCAGGACTATAGTCTAAGTTATCTTGGCAAGCCTGTGGATAAGACCAAATGGTATATGACTCCGCAAACAGTTAACGCATATTATAATCCGTCATCTAACGAAATTTGTTTCCCGGCAGGTATTCTCCAATATCCTTTCTTCGATATGAGTGCGGACGATGCCTTCAACTATGGTGCAATCGGCGTGGTTATCGGTCACGAGATGACTCACGGCTTTGATGACCAAGGTTGCCAGTTCGACAAGGACGGCAATATGCAAAACTGGTGGAAACCGGAGGACAAGATAGCCTTTGATCTGCGTACCAAGGTCATGGAAGACGCCTTCAATCGCATTGAGGTTGCTCCGGGTGTTCATGCTAATGGCGCCTTCACTCTTGGAGAGAATATTGCTGATCACGGTGGACTTCAAGTGTCTTATCTTGCCTTCTGTAACAACGAGGCTGCCAAGGCAGAGGCTGATCGCTTGCAGACACGCGATGGTTTTACCCCTGCTCAGCGCTTCTTCTTGGCTTATTCTAATGTGTGGGCCGGCAACATCCGTCCGGAGGAAATACTCCAACGTACAAAGTCAGATCCTCACTCGCTCGGTCGCTGGCGTGTCAATGGTGCCCTGCCGCAGATAGATGCATGGTATGAGGCATGGAACGTCACTCCCGAATCGCCACTATACGTAGCGCCCGAGAATCGCGTTCACATCTGGTAATATAGTTATCAGAATCTTATCCCACGTTGAATTGTGAGCCGCCGATAAATTCGCGTAAAATAGAGGTCCTCGGTATATACGAGGCCTCTAACGGCTCGAAGAAACTGAGAAAGAAAAGCAATTGTTCCGCCATTGTATATTCCGGTGCAGTGGCCGGAACAGTTTGCAAGGCTGTTTCTACGGTATTACGTAGTGCAGACAATTCATAGGTCATTGATGTATCAAACAGTGCATCTGCTTCTTTTCTAAATGGTTCTATCCATTCTGCTTCCCCTTCTATCACAGACGGCCATCCGGCTATTGTCTTGAGCGGAGAGCGTCCGCGTGTACGCAAGTCCCTGCTCATGCGGCGTAATAGTCGGTGTACATAGGTTGGTACCCACCGTTCGCCATCCAGCGATACCGGACTCATCGGGCATGCGAAGATCTTGAACTTACATTCTTGTTCTATATGGGCTGTCAGCAGCGGGTTCAGAGCGTGTATTCCCTCCAATACCATTATACTGTCTTCGTCCAACCGTAGGGTGTCTCCCAGATATTCACGTTTCTCCTCGGTAAAGTTGAATGTCGGAAGCGCAATCTCCCTACCTGCAATCAGCGCATTGAGGTCAGTCTCCAGTTGAGCCAGGTCCACTGCATAGACGCTCTCATAATCCTTCTTGCCGGTGGCATCGCGTGGAGTGAGGTTACCATTCACAAACCAGTTGTCGAGCGATAACGCTACCGGTTGCTTTCCTTGCGCCAATAATTCCAGACATAGTTTGTGTGATGTGCTGGTTTTTCCGCTCGATGAAGGACCGGCAATTAGTACTACCCGCACACCGCTACGTTGACAAATTTCATGTGCTATTTGGCGCAATTGGTCTATGTGATATGCCTCGCCCTCTTTGACTAACTCTGCGGCATGGCCGCTTGCTATCATCTCGTTAATGTACGCCACACGGCGTTTGCTTTCTTCTATCATAATTAATCATTTCTTTTTCGTTATGTATCTTACAGCGGATCTACATCCACTATTATTTTGACGTTCTTATTTGCTTGAGTAGAGAATATATTGTCTATGGCTTCTCTGAGCCTGCGTTTGGCCTCTTCTATGTTGGCCGATCGTTCGATGCGAAGATTAATCTCGCGTATGTAGTATGCCTGTATTCGCTCTATGCTTGGTATAATTACCTCTGATGCGCGCATGCCGAATATCTGTCTTAGACGTGTCTGTAGTTCGTGTGCCGTGGATTGTACGCGTTGACAATCGGAGTGACGTATTGCTATCGTTATTAGTCGGTAGAAGGGAGGGTAATTAAATAGTTGCCGCTCAGCTATCTGTTGTCTGTATAATGCTTGATAATCATGTGTCTTTACCATCTGTAGCACAGTTGCCTTCGGATCGAAAGTCTGTATGTACACTATTCCTTTATGTCCTTTTCGTCCGGCTCTGCCGGCTACTTGCTCCAGCATCTGGAAGGCATGTTCGTAGGCTCGAAAATCCGGTTGGTTCAGCAATGGGTCAGCGTTTAGAACGGCTACTAAGCCAACGTCATCAAAATGTAACCCTTTGGTTACCATCTGAGTGCCAACCAGTATGTCGCATTCGTGGCGGGCAAAAGAATTGATGATATCCTGATACGCGGATTTATTGCGTGTCGTGTCCAGATCCATGCGTAGTACGCGTGCTTCCGGAAATAGTTTTTGTATCTCGTCTTCTATGCGCTCGGTTCCAAATCCTCGCATCTTCATCTCTCCGCTGCATTCCGGGCATTTGGCAGGAATAGGCATGCGGTATCCGCAGTAGTGGCATCGCATCTCTCCTGCACGCATATGTAATGTCAATGGTACATCACATTGTACGCACCGCGGGGTCTTTCCGCACACGGTGCATTGCCACTGCGGTGCGTATCCGCGGCGGTTCTGAAATAGGATTACTTGCCTTTTCTCGGCCAGCGTTGCCCGTATGGCATCCACCAGCGGGTCGCTGAAGTGGTCGTACATCTCGCGGCGTGTATATTGCCTCTTTAGATCTATCAGTTCTGTTTCCGGCAACTCGATGCCTGCGTAGCGTTCGCTCAGACTCACCAGTCCGTAAACACCTTTTTGCGCCAGATAGTACGATTCTATAGCCGGTGTGGCTGTGCCCAATAGCACGTGTGCTCCGTGTTCCTGGGCCAAGACTATGGCTGCTGCGCGGGCGTGATAGCGTGGTGCCGGATCGGCTTGTTTATAACTACTCTCATGCTCCTCGTCCACAATGACTAATCCTAAAGCAGGTATCGGCAGAAACACTGCGCTGCGTGCTCCTATCACTACATGTGGTTCCGCCTTGGCTGATGCATGATATAGTTCTGCGCGTTCCGCGTCTCCCAATCGGCTATGGTAAACCATCAATTGGTCACCGAATACGTGCTGCAGCCGGCTTGTCAACTGTGTGGTCAAGGCTATCTCCGGAACCAGGTAAAGTACGTTCTTGCCCTGCTGCAGTTGCTTTTGTATCAGGTGGATGTAAATATCCGTCTTTCCACTGGATGTTACCCCATGCAATAGCACGATGTTTTTCTTGTTGTGCCAATACTCGTTAATCTCGTCTGCGCACTTTTGTTGGGCAACTGTCAGTTGGTGTATGGGCTCAATGATGCCTTTGTACGGAGCGATTCGCGAGATACCCTCTTGCGTCTGCAGTAGCATGTGTTTCTCTATCAGTGCATTTAGTACGGCAGCTACCTGACAACTCTCCTGTAGCAATGCTCGCCGTTCAATGCGTCCCGTTGTACCGCACATGCGTACGGCAGTATCATATACCAATAGTTGCTTTGGCGCACGTTGTAACGCAGTGCGTACAGCTTCGCTATCCGCAGGTGAGGGTAGGCTGATATATTGAGTCATCAGTTCGCTATATCTGTCGTCCAATATGCCTCCGGGCAATGCAGCAGCCATCACTTCTCCAAGGGTGCACATATAGTAATTATTCATCCACTGCCATAATGCCAATTGAGGTTGATTGATGACGGGATGCTCATCTATCACCTCTTTAATAGGGCGTATTTTACCTTTGAGTGCAGGTGTGATGGGTTCTGTATGTTCACGCAGGACGATACCGCGCACTTTTTTGTTCATCAGCGGCACCACTACACGCACGCCCGGTTCGGGAGTGGATAAATCATCCGGAACGCTGTATGTATAAGCATCCCGGATGGCTAAAGGTAATATGATATCAACGTATCGTATGATTGCTTATTTATCCTTCTTTTTCTTCTGTCGCCATCGCTTTTAGGAAGCAAGCGCGGCAGAGCGGTTCATAACTCTCTGTCTCACCCAGCAGAACGCGCTTGTCGCTCTGTACCAGACGATGACTCACATAGGCCAGGTCTCCGCATTGTACGCAGATGGCATGTGTCTTATACACATCTTCGGCTATAGCCATCAGCGCAGGCATCGGGCCGAAAGGCACGCCGCGATAATCCATGTCCAGTCCGGCTACGATGACGCGTATACCGCGTGTAGCCAATTGTTGGCACACATCTACTATGCCCATGTCGAAGAACTGTGCTTCGTCTATTCCTACCACATCTATATCATCCGCCAATAGGAGGATGTTTTGGCTTGAGTCAACCGGTGTTGACTGGATAACGTTATGGTCATGGCTGACCACATCCTCTTCGCTATAGCGCACATCTATAGCAGGCTTGAATATCTCCACGCGCTGTTTGGCAAACTTAGCGCGCTTCATACGACGAATCAGTTCTTCGGTCTTACCGCTGAACATCGAACCGCAAACGACCTCTATCGAACCGCGTCGTTGCGCCGGACCCTTTGTGTCTCGTTCTGAAAACATATCTCTCAACTACTATTGTCTTTCGCTTTTTAGTTTTCGACTAACTTAATATCTTGTGCATTCATCTGCAGGCTGGTGCGACCTTTATAGCTGTTCTCTTCCAGGTAGTAGCATATATCTACACTCTTGCCGTTTTGCATATGATTGGCTTTGTCTCCTTGTCCGAAGGCTATACCGTCCATTGCTGCTACCCGGTCTGTTACATCCAGATGCAGATGTCGTCCATCGCTCACTGCTCGAGTGTTGCGGTTGTTGATGAGCCCACGGGTCATGAAGAGCGGACGTTCGTTGCCCGGACCGAACGGCTCCAAACACTGCAGTATCTTATATAGTTTCCATGTCAGGTCGCTCAATTGTACCTCTGCTTCTACGTCCAGTGTCGGCACCATCTGTTCGGGTGTGATATGGGCTGCTACATAGTCTTCAAAGCGGCGTTTGAACTCCGGTAGGTTATCCTTGTGCATGCTCAGTCCTGCTGCAAAACGGTGGCCGCCGAAGTTGGTCAGCAGGTCTCGGCATGAGTCTATCGCAGTGTATATGTCAAAATCGCTTACCGAGCGTGCACTGCCGCTGATGATATCGTTCTCTCCGGCTGTGAGCACTATGGTGGGACGATAATAAGTCTCGGTCAACCTGCTGGCTGCTATGCCCACTACGCCTTTGTGCCAATCCGGCGAGAAGACCACCGTAGAATGTTTCTTCCCGTTCTCCGGGTCTGCTTCCAGTTGTGCTAGTGCCTCGTCGGTCGTACGGATGTCGTAGTCGCGCCGATCCTGATTGTAGGCATTGATCTCATCGGCACTTTTGCGAGCCTCTTCCTCATCGTCGGTTATCAGCAGGTGGACGGCCGCTGCACCCGTATGTATTCTGCCGGCGGCGTTGATACGCGGACCTATCTTATATACCAGGTCGCTGATGGTGATATTCTTACCCTCTATGCCGGCAACGCGCATGATAGCCTTGATGCCTACGGACGGTTGTGCATTCAGTGCTCTCAGGCCATAGAAAGCCAGCACACGATTCTCTCCGGTTACTGGCACAATGTCGCTTGCTATAGACATGGCCAGCAGAGGTAATAGCTTATATACCTCTTGTGGCGCGATACCTCGGCGTTGGGCATAGGCTTGAACCAACTTAAATCCCACACCGCATCCGCTCAGTTCTTTGAAGGGGTAGGTGCAATCTTTCCTCTTCATATTCAGCACTGCCACGGCTCTGGGTATCTCGTCTCCCGGTGTGTGGTGGTCGCAGATGATGCAGTCTATGCCGCGTTCTTTGGCATAAGCCACTTTGTCCACGGCCTTGATGCCACAGTCCAGCGCTATAATCAGTCCGCAGCCTTCCTGCTGCGCCTTGTCTATACCTTCGTACGATATGCCGTACCCCTCACGGTAACGGTCCGGTATGTAATAAATGATATGGTCGGTCTGTGTGCGGAGAAACGAGTACATCAGCGCCACTGCCGTGGTGCCGTCCACGTCATAATCGCCGTAGATCATGATGCGTTCTCCGTTGTCTATAGCTTGGCATAGTCTGTCCACAGCTGCTCCCATGTCACGCATCAGGAACGGGTCGTGCAGACTCTCCAACGACGGGCGTATGTACGCACGTGCTTCTGCGGCTGTTCTCAGTCCGCGGCATGCCAATATACGACCGGCCAGCGGACTGATTTCCAGATCCGCACTCAGTCGCTCGGCTGCCGTCTGTTCCTCAGCCGTCAATTCTCTTATGTGCCACTTATTTTCCACTATTCGTTCTATTTACTTTCGCATGGTTATTACCTCCTGACCTCGTAGTCATCTCCGTCTTGCCACAGGGGTAATACTTCTTGATAGTACCTCAGTTTCTCTATCGAGAGATTTACGATACGTGTACCTTCTTCGTAGTCTTCAAACGGAGCCAGGTTCTCCAACCTTGTCCCATATGCAGCCGAGTGACCGTTATACTCCAGTTGCATACCGTCTATACCGACCGGATTGACGCCTACTATATAGCATTGGTTTTCCGTAGCGCGGGCAGGCAGCAGGGCATCCCAATAGTTGATACGGATGCTGGGCCAGCATGCTACGCATATCAGCAGATCGTACAAGTTGTTTTTGTCCTGTCTGAGCCATACCGGGAAGCGCAAGTCGTAGCAGATAGCGAGGCGTATCTTGGTGCCTCTGTATTCCCATACGTCACGTTGGTTGCCGGGCAAGAAGAACTCCGATTCTCCACCGCTTCTATATAGGTGTCGTTTGTCGCAGTAGAGTGCTTCGTCGTGCGGGCGAAACATGAACCCGCGGTTCTTCAGACAATCTGTCGAACCCGTTCCTATCTCTACTACGATCATTGAGCCTACTATGGCTATGTCATACTTGTCCGCCATCTCCTGCAGAGCTTTGGACGTAGGTCCGCTTCCCCATGGCTCCGCCAGGTCCGGTCTGTCTGTGCAGAAACCTGTGCTGAACATCTCCGGCACAACAGCAATGTCCGCTTGACCGGCTATTGCGGCCAAGCGTTCATTGAGCAAACCTATATTAGCCTGAGGATCAGCCCAGACTATCGGATATTGTAATAGCGCTACGCGCATCCCTAATCTAATCTATAACCCGTAACCTGTCACCTATTTTTTCTTCTTCTCTCCGCTGCCGGCTATCTGTTCGCGCATAGCGGTATCTGCCTGCATGTTCTGCATGCGATAGTAGTCCATGATACCCAGATTGCCGTTGCGGAATGCGTCTGCCATAGCTTGCGGCACAAGAGCCTCTGCCTCAATCACCTTGGCACGTGCCTCCTGAGCTTTAGCCTTCATCTCCTGCTCGTTGGCGATAGCCATGGCACGGCGCTCCTCAGCTTTAGCCTGCGCAATGTTCTTGTCGGCCTCTGCCTGGTCCATCTGCAGTTGAGCACCGATGTTCTTGCCCACATCGATATCGGCTATGTCTATACTCAGAATCTCAAAAGCCGTTCCGGCATCCAGTCCTTTGGACAATACCAGTTTGCTGATGCTGTCCGGGTTCTCCAGAACCTGCTTGTGGCTCTCGGCGCTACCGATAGAGCTGACTATACCTTCGCCTACGCGGGCCAATACGGTGTCCTCTCCGGCACCACCCACCAGTTGGCGTATGTTGGCGCGAACCGTCACACGAGCTTTGGCTATCAGCTGAATACCATCCTTAGCCACTGCCGTTACAGGCGGTGTGTCTATCACTTTCGGGTTAACGCTCATCTGTACGGCCTCAAACACATCACGACCTGCCAGGTCGATAGCAGTAGCCATCTGGAAGGGCAGATCGATACCGGCCTTGCTGGCACTCACCAGTGCATGTACCACGCGCTCTATGTGACCTCCGGCCAGATAGTGAGCCTCCAGTCCGTCGCGCTTCACGTCCATCAGACCGGCTTTGTGAGCCTCAATCATACAGTTGACAATCTTCGTAGGAGGTACCTTACGAATACGCATCAGGAATAGTTGAACCAGACTAATATGCACTCCGCTCACGGCTGCGTTGATCCACAGCATGAATGGAACATAGTAGAAGAAAATACACAGTGCAATCGCTATGAGCGCGTAGAGCACAATCATCAAAGCATCCATATCGTACATATATTTTCGGTTGTTAAATCGTCTTCCGTTATTTTTTCTCTTTCTTCAGTTTGTTCTCTGCCAGTTCCACATGGCTGTCTATCTTGGTATTCAGTGCCATCTTGTCCAACGCCTTGCTGCGCAGAAAACCCCATATAGCCAGGCCGGACAATACCAAGCAGGCTACCAATGTGATGAGTCCGGCTATATGGCCGATCTTCATCCAGGCGAACACGATGGATCCTATCAGGCATCCGAAACCGCCTACTCCTGCTATACCGAAACCCGGCAGCAGAAACATTTCCAATAATAATAGCGCGACGCCCGCGAGCACTAATAATACGACTAAAAAGATATTCATGCAAATCCTTTCTATAAAAAAAATCAAACTAATTTTTTTATTTCGGCTGCAAAAATACTAAATATTTTTGATATACGCAAACAAAAAAAAATAATTTGCACAAATAAATTATTTATCGTACTTTTGCAGCCGATTTATTTAGGCGCAACACCTTATACTATTATATGAGCAAAAATCTGGTTATAGTAGAGTCCCCTACCAAGGCGGCGACAATTGAGAAATACCTGGGCAGCGATTTCCATGTGCTCAGCAGTCAGGGACATATCCGTGATATCGAGCCGCTCGGCAAGAACTCGATGGGTATAGATTTCGAGCATGGCTATCAACCCAACTATGTAGTAGATGCGGGCAAGACGCGTCTGCTCGATCAACTGCGTCGTGAGGTGGACAAGGCGGATACTGTCTGGCTGGCATCCGATGAGGACCGCGAGGGAGAAGCCATAGCTTGGCACCTGAAGGAAGTGCTCGAGTTAGACAAGAAGGATACACGCCGTATCGTCTTCCATGAGATCACCAAGACTGCTATCCAGGAGGCTATACTCCATCCGCGAGACATAGACTACAATCTGGTCAATGCCCAGCAGGCACGCCGTGTGCTCGACCGCATCGTGGGATTTGAACTCTCGCCGATGTTGTGGAAGAAAGTGACCACTGGTCTCTCGGCCGGTCGTGTTCAGTCGGTAGCAGTGCGTCTTATCGTGGAGAAAGAGCGCGAGATAGAGAATTTCCGAACCAGTTCCAGTTATCGAATAACGGCCGATTTCATCGGTAAGAATCCGGGTGATGCATCTATACTCCGTTGCGAACTCAACCACCGTTTTTCGCATAAGAACGATGCGCAGGAGTTTCTGGAGAGCATGCCCAATACGCGATTCATGGTTCGTGATATACAGCGTCGTCCGGTGCGCCATATGCCTGCACCGCCGTTCACTACCTCTACGCTCCAGCAAGAAGCGGCACGCAAACTCAAGTTCACTGTCTCCAAGACCATGCGTCTGGCGCAGTCGCTCTACGAGAGCGGTTGTATTACCTATATGCGTACCGACTCGGTCAATCTCTCCTCGCTGGCGCTCAATACCTGCAAGCAGGTTATTGCCGATCAATACGGCGAACAATATGTTCGCACCCGCCAGTTTCAGACCCGCAGCAAGGGCGCACAAGAGGCGCACGAGGCTATCCGTCCTACCTATATGGACCGTCTCTCGGCCGGTGCCAACAAGGACGAACAGCGTCTGTACGAACTGATATGGAAACGCACTATTGCCAGCCAGATGGCTGAGGCTGAGAGCGAGAAGACCACTATCGAAGTTTCCGTCTCGGGTTGCAAGCATGCTTTCGTAGCTACCGGAGAGGTGATTACTTTCGATGGATTCATGCGTGTTTATGTGCAATCGACCGATGAAGACGAGGAGAATACGCGTATCCTGCCGGCTATGCAACTCCACGAGCAGTTGCGTCTGCAGGAAGCACAGGCCGTGCAGACCTACAACAAGCCTCCGTTCCGCTACAACGAAGCAACGCTCGTCAAGCGTATGGAGGAACTGGGTATCGGTCGTCCTTCTACTTATGCCACTATCATCGAGACTATCCAGCATGTCCACTACGTGGAGCGCGGTTCGGTGCCCGGCACAAAACGCGATGTAGCTGTTCTCTCGCTGCGCAACGGCCAGGTGACCGAGAAGCAGAAGAGCGAGATGTACGGCTCCGATGCACAACGTCTGCTGCCTACCGATCTGGGTCGTATCACCAACGATTTTCTGGTAGCCAATTTTCCGCAGATACTCAGCTATGACTTCACGGCGCATGAGGAGGAGCAGTTTGACAGGGTGGCAGAGGGTAGAGCCGATTGGGTCAACACGGTGGATACTTTCTATAAGCAGTTCCACCCGCTGGTTTCGTCGATTCCATCGGGCAAAGTGGAGGGCCGCTATCTGGGCGAAGATCCCGAGAGCGGACAACCGGTGATAGCTAAGATCAGCAAGGTTGGACCGTGCGTACAATTGGGCGATGCCACCAAGGATAAACCGCGTTTTGCCAGCCTCAAGAAAGGGCAGTCTATCTTCTCTATCACGCTCAAGGAGGCGCTCGAACTCTTCAAGACCGCTCTGCCGCTCACGCTGGGTGAGTACGAGGGCAAAGAGGTTGTGATAGGCGAAGGTAAATACGGTCCGTACGTGCGCTACGACGGTATGTTCATCACTATCCCGCGCGGAGTGGATCCGCTCACGCTGACGATGCAGCAGGCTATTGACTTGATCATCAACCACCGTGTGGCAACCACGCCGGTACGCGAGTGGGGTAATATCCAGTTGATGCGCGGACGCTTCGGCGACTATCTCCGCACGCCGGATGGCAATTATCAGTTGCCTAAGAACACCGATCTGGAGACCTTGACGGAAGAGCAGGCAAAGCAGATTATAGAGCAGAGTCAACCGCTGCAAGCGGCTAAAAAAGCTTACAAAAAAGGCTCTCGTTCGAAAGCTTAAGAAAAAGAAAATGCAAAAAAAATAGCGAATTATTTGCGTATATCAAAAAAAAGCAGTACTTTTGCACCCGCTTTTGTGAAAAGCAAAAGAAAAAAACGAGAACTCTCGCAGAGAGGACATTGATTTAAGGAATAAAGGAGGGATGGGTTCTCTGCTTTACGACTAATAAAACAACGACCTTTCGAGGGATTCCGAAGTGAACATAGTGAACGAGAAGTAGCGCAGTTGGTAGCGCACCACGTTCGGGACGTGGGGGTCGGGCGTTCGAGTCGCCTCTTCTCGACAAAAGGGATATCCGTTTGGTTATCCCTTTTTGTCGATTATTGAGAGCGACGAAGAACGCCTATATAATCGGGGTCCACGACGCAACTTGCAAAGTTGTGGTGGGGAGAGGAGCAATCGTGGCAACCCTTTTGTTGTTGACAAAACAATGTTGCGAACGCATTGCGACGACGAGTCGCCTATATAATCGGGGTCCCCGACGCAACTTGCCAAGTAGTGGTGTGGAGAGGAGCAATCTTTTATTATAAGAGTCGCGTTGCGGCTTTTTTTTATGCAAAGTGCTATGCACTCTTGCGTAAATAAAAAAAATGTTGTACCTTTGCACCCGCAAAGGTTTGACGACCTCTCGTCGCTTACCGACGTTAAATAGTAAGGACATACATATAAAAGGCGTTTATGAGGCATGACAAACAAATTACAACTATTTGAAGGTACAACTATTCGTACAATTTGGGATAGCAAAACAGAAGAGTGGTACTTCTCTGTGGCAGACGTGTGCAACGTCCTATCCGGCTCCCGGTCTAAAGACCCGAATGCCTATTGGCGTAAACTAAAACAACGCCTAAAGGCAGAGGGAAGTGAGGTCGTGACAAATTGTCACGGACTGAAATTAGAGGCCGCAGATGGAAGAGAGTCGAATGATTGCAAAAGAAGGAGGCTCAGTTGCACGTGACACGCGAAAAAACATTGAAAGTCGAATAGGTCAATCGGTTATATCCGCAACGAATGCACAGGATAAGTTGGCATTAGACGTCCAGATTCCTGCGATAGAGCAAGCCGAAATAATTGAAGATAAAGAAGACAAAAGATAACACCATGCCGCAGGTTATGCAGCCGTCGCTTACTCGACGTTAAATTAGTAAGGACATACATTGAATACATATACGCGCAAGACGTTGTGCAATAACATAATTTAATAGCATATCTATTATTTCATCGTTCGACGAAGTCTACCAAACAAAATTGAACTACTGAAATGATAATAGTTGAGGTGTTTTCACATCTCTACTCCTGTGATGATAGTATGCACTCACCTTTGGTGGGTTCATTTATCAGGAGTAGGGGTTTGGTAGACACCTGTCGAACGGATAAGTGGGCTCGCCTTTTCTTATCCGTTGATGAATTGATAGTATGCACTCAAACACTATCAATCAATGGCGGGGAATAACAATCTTCAACAACAAAAAGCAGCTAAAGAGTTTGCCGAACGATGGCAAGGCAAAGGGTACGAGAAAGGCGAGAGCCAGATTTTCTGGACGACACTCTTGTCCGAAGTGTTCGGCATCGAACATGTTGACACGTTTCTTACATTCGAGCAACAAGTCAAACTTGACCACACCTCATTCATAGATGCTTTCATTCCATCCACGCACGTCATGATTGAGCAAAAGAGTATAGAGAAAGATCTTGGCGATGCCATCAAGCAGAGCGACGGTTCTATTCTTACTCCATTTCAACAAGCCAAACGTTATTCAGCCGAACTGCCGTACAGCCAGCGCCCGCGGTGGATCGTGACATGCAATTTCGCGGAGTTCTGGGTCTATGATATGGAGCAGCCGAACGGAGAGCCGCAGAAGATTCTACTGAAAGATCTCGAAAAAGAGTATTATCGCTTGCAATTTCTCGTGGACGAGGGCAACGAGCACCTCAAACGCGAAATGGAGGTTTCTGTCAAAGCCGGTAATCTGGTCGGAATTATCTATGAT
>JAILDU010000025.1 GCA_024689005.1 Paludibacteraceae bacterium | reverse complement strand
TATCACGATGTGTGCCTATTTTTGTTCTGTAAGTACTATAAAGACTCAAAAACACTGTCAAATTGGCAGTTGTGTCAGGTGAAGGAACTTTTGGTATACGTAACTGACAAAATGGCAGAAAAATGAGAATATATTGCGATTTCTCTTGCATATATAAAAATAAAGTAGTAATTTTGCGGTCGAATTGAGTACTATGCTCATTTGTATGTGTATGTTACTGGATTATTACGTTGAAAATTTTCGTTCTATAGGTGGAGAACAACATGTGTCTTTGAGTGCTAACAATGGCATTCGGGATACACCAAAAGAGGGTGACCCAGATTATGGGGTACACCGAGCCTCGAGTTTAGTTAAGTATGTTAAAGTGATGGCTTTTTATGGCTATAACTCGAGCGGAAAGACGAATCTGTTTCTATCAATGAATAGGATGAAGAGTATGATAATTCATTCTATTCGTTTGAACGATGGAGAGCATTTGCCTTACGAACCATTTTCTTTTGGCGGAGACTGGGAGAATAAACCCACATCTTTTCGCGTGGTATTTATGAAAGACACTGCGACGTATGAGTACGGCTTCTCCTACAATGCAAACGCAATCGTTTCAGAACAGTTATACCTCAAGATTCCAGGCAGGTCGCGTAAGTTATGCTTTAATCGAGAGTATTCAAAGATAGAGCCAGATGAGGCTTATATGGCAGAATTTTCCGTTGATGCGAAGCAACTTAATGCAAATCGTTTGTTGATTTCGCTTGCAGGACAATTAGGTGGACAAGTTTCTAATGAAGTGTTAGGTTGGTTCCGAACTGAGTTTGATGCACTATCTGGCAGTAGAGATGAGTCTTTTGGCGCATATACCCAAAAAGTGTTGTTAGAGAACGCGTCAATGGCCAGTGAGGTGAAAGAGTTTATCGGAAAGTTTAATTTGGGATTCAACGACTTGTGGGCTAAGCAAATTGATGTGGATCAAATACAGTTCCCAGCAGGAATTCCGGCAGAAATATTAGCACAGATTAAATCGCAGCCAATTATTGAATTAAATACCAAGCATGCTGTTTATGATGAGCAAGGCAAAGTGTTAAGCGAACGGTCTGTGTCCCTGGATAATTATGAGTCAGAAGGAACTATCAAATTAGTGCACATGTCGGGAGTATTAGCTCGTGCTTTGCATGATGGAAGCACGATAGCTATTGATGAATTTGATGCGCGTATACATCCTAACATCTGCAAAGAGATAGTGAATATATTCAATAGCTCAGAGTCAAATCCTCATGGTGCTCAATTGCTAATAACAACACACGACACGAATTTGATGTCTAACAAGATTTTCCGTCGTGACCAAATTTGTTTTGTTAAGCAAGATTGTTGTGCACATTCCATAGTGTATCCGTTGATGGAGGTAACGTTGGCAAATGGGCAAGCACCACGAAACGATAGTAATTATGAGAAGAATTATCTGTCAGGACTTTATGATAACATACCAGATGGAAGAAATCGCTTAAATAAAGAATAACTATGTTTGACAAGAAACAACGGATATTTCGTGTGCATGGAGTGGATAGAGCGCATCAGGAGGAGATAAGGGTCTATCTGCGTGAGAAGCTGGATGCATGGTGTGCAAGCCGTAAAAGAGGTGATGGTTTTTCTGTAAGAGAATGGCTTGGAGGGGCGGAGCGCAACTGGAACGGCACGCCAATGCAGGAATTGTATAACTACTACAGGAGGAAAAATCGTGGTGATGTGTATGCGTATCGTGAGGCAGGTAAGGCGGCGGGGAGGATATTGAAAGCAGTTATAGATAGCGATGAGGGACACAGGTTTCATATAACGAGAGAGTTTCGAAGTGTGCGATATATATGGGTGTAATAAGTGTATTGGGGCATTTGGATTGCTAAATGATAAATCGTTATTTCTATCAATCGGACATTGCGTCCTTTTTGGCTGAAGATACGGATACTATCTTCGGCAAAATGTCGCGTGCTGATGAGATGGATACGGCTTCCACGCAGAAGTACGCGTGGGAGCAAGAAATTGCTATCATGAAAGATGTGCTCCAACCATATTCCACAGAGACCGGGCAAATAATATTCGAGTATACCATTCCTCGAATGGGAAAGCGTATCGATGTTGTCGTGCTTTTACGTGAACGCATCTTTGCTATCGAGTTTAAGGTTGGAGAAGTTGAGTATTATCGTGTAGATGTAGATCAAGTAATGGGTTATGCGCTTGATTTGAAGTATTACCATCAAGCAAGTCAAGATCGAATTATTGCACCAATCTTAGTTGCTACAGATAGCAACGAATCTTCTTCTATATGCCTTCAATCTCGGTATGGTGATGGCGTGTATAGTCCATTTGTAACCAACACAAAGCATCTGTGTGATATTATTCGAATAGTTTTGCAAGATGAGATCCCAACTATAGAGTATGCTATCCCCATGAATGATTGGGCACGCAGTCGCTATGCACCAACACCAACCATCATCGAAGCTGCTCGTGCATTATATCTTAACCATAGTGTAGAAGATATTGCAAAAAGTGAAGCAGATGGCGCACAATTAGAGGTTACTACTCGTTTTGTGCAAAAAGTAATACGAGAAACCAAGGCTAATAAAGGCAAGGCAAATAATAAGAGCATCTGCTTTGTAACAGGTGTTCCAGGAGCGGGTAAAACTTTAGTGGGATTGAATGTAGCTGTGCAGCAATCCGACGAAGATC
>JAILDU010000020.1 GCA_024689005.1 Paludibacteraceae bacterium | reverse complement strand
CACATATCCGTCACATGAGAACGTGTATATATCGGGTTTGAGGAGTGTCAGTTCAGCCACTTTGAAAGGCATATCATTGCGAATGGCGCGAGTGTATTGCGCTTCTGTCTGAGGTTTGAGCGACCCGCACGACACAAGCAGCAGAGCTGCAAAAGCAAAAAGAATGGTCTTAGATTGGTGTTGCATAAACATTCATATGCTATGAGTTAAATGATACAATGGAAGCGTCGGCCGGTGACAGGACTCCACCGACCGACACTCACTAAATTATACAAGTCCTTGTTCGGACATAGCGTTAGCCACTTTCATGAAGCCTGCGATATTGGCACCTTTGACATAGTTGATGTAACCATCTTCTTCGGTACCGTACTTGAGGCAAGCAGCGTGTATATCTGCCATAATAGTGCGCAGACGTTGGTCCACCTCTTCTGCGGTCCATTTGAGTCGCATCGAGTTTTGCGTCATCTCCAAACCGCTGGTAGCCACACCTCCGGCGTTGGAAGCCTTACCCGGGCTATAGAGAATCTTAGCACCCTGGAAGATAGCGATAGCTTCGGGAGTAGAAGGCATGTTAGCACCTTCGGTAACGCAGAAACAGCCGTTCTTGATCAGGTTCTCTGCGTCAGCTTTCTCGATCTCATTCTGAGTAGCGCACGGCATAGCGATGTCGCACGCAATCTTCCATGGACGTTCGCCGGCAAAATACTGTGCCTGAGGATATTTGGATGCGTACTCTTTGATTCGTCCGCGTCGTACGTTTTTGAGTTCCTGAACATAAGCCATCTTCTCTTCGTTGAGTCCTTCGGGATCGTAGATAAATCCATCGGAATCACTGAGTGTCAACACGGTAGCGCCGAGTCGCATAGCTTTTTGTGCTGCAAACTGCGCAACGTTACCGGCTCCGGAGATGCACACTTTCTTGCCTTGGAAACTTTCTCCGCGTGTAGCGAGCATAGCCTCAGCGAAGTAGCAAGCACCGTATCCGGTTGCTTCAGGACGCATAAGGCTACCGCCCCAAGTCTGTCCTTTTCCGGTGAGGGTACCGGTGAACTCGTCGCGCAGGCGCTTGTATTGGCCGAACATGTATCCGACTTCGCGTCCTCCAACACCTATATCACCGGCAGGAACATCCGTATCCGCTCCGATGTGGCGTTGCAATTCTGTCATGAAGCTCTGGCAGAAACGCATCACTTCTGCGTCACTTTTGCCACGAGGAGAGAAATCGCTACCACCCTTGGCGCCGCCCATAGGCAGGGTGGTCAAAGCGTTCTTGAATGGCTGCTCAAAAGCAAGGAATTTCATTAGAGACAAGTTAACAGAAGCATGGAGGCGGATACCGCCTTTGTAGGGGCCGATAGCACTGTTCATTTGAACACGAAAACCGCGATTGATTTGCACTTCGCCCTGATCGTCCATCCAAGGCACACGGAACATAATAACACGCTCCGGCTCGACGATGCGCTCCATAATTTTTTGTTCGCGGAGATAAGGGTACGCCATGATCATCGGCGCCACACTTTCGATTACTTCTTTTACCGCTTGGTGAAACTCACACTCACCCGGGTTCTTTTTGATGAGATCGGCCATAAAACCGTCTACATAAGCTTGAGTTTGTTTGTCCATAAAAATTTACAATTTATTTAAATTTAGCGTTTTACGCTTTCTACTTGTACCTTTTCAGACGAAATACGCGACAAAAGTACAAAAATTATTTGAATTACGCAAGCGCGCGTACATTTTTTATATTTTTGTATATTTAAATTTGCACAATTAAAAAAAAAGCAGTAATTTTGCAGTCCAATTTCTAAATAACATGATTACATTCATTATATCGCTGGTAGTGCTGATCGTAGGATTTATGACCTATGGTGTATT
This sequence comes from Paludibacteraceae bacterium, assembly GCA_024689005.1. Taxonomy (GTDB): domain Bacteria; phylum Bacteroidota; class Bacteroidia; order Bacteroidales; family Paludibacteraceae; genus Colicola. The sequence continues at coordinate 11,721 of JAILDU010000020.1, read as the reverse complement.
GGTTGAGAAGATTTTCGGCATAGAGCCGGAGCGTCAAACTCCTGCATTGTCGAAGACTGATGGAGTGGATTTTGTGCCGATGGCGCCATGGCGCATATTTCTTGTTCAATTTCTCAACATTGCGGGACTCGGACCTATCTTCGGCGCGATTATGGGTATTTTCTTCGGTCCGGCAGCTTTTTTGTGGATCGTATTCGGTACCATCTTCGCCGGCGGAGTGCATGATTACTTGAGTGGCATGTTGTCAATCAGGAAAGGCGGCATGTCGTTGCCGGATATAGTGGGAGATGAATTGGGGAACGGGACGAAAGTATTCATTCGTGTTCTTTCGCTGGTACTCCTTATATTATTGACAACAACATTTCTGAGCGGTCCTGCTACGTTGTTGCAGGGGCTTTGCCCTCTCTCGACGCTCAATATTCAACATTCGACAATAATCCCTATCGTTTGGGTGTTGATTATTTTTGGTTACTACGCGTTAGCGACCGTATTGCCTGTAGATAAACTAATCGGCCGTTTCTACCCTATTTTCGGAGCGATACTACTCTTTATGGGTATTGGAATAATGGTCGTTATGCTGGGTTGGCATAGCAGCGAGATGCCTGAGGTGTTTGATGGTCTGCACAACAGGCAGAAGAATGGTCTGCCTCTTTTCCCGATGATGTTTGTCAGCATAGCGTGCGGCGCCATCTCGGGTTTTCACGGTACACAAAGTCCGATTATGGCACGTTGCGTGACGAACGAACGTCAGGGACGTTGGATCTTCTACGGAGCGATGGTAGCAGAGGGTATATTAGCGCTCATTTGGGCAGCCGCAGCCGGTACTTTTTTTGCCGATCCGGAAACGGGTTTATACGGCATAGACGGTCTGCAGGCCTTTGCAGCCGAACACCCCGGTAAGAACATAGCGGCACTGGTGATAGACAGGGTTAGCCGCAGTTGGTTGGGAACGATAGGCGGTATATTGGCTATTATAGGAGTGATAGCGGCTCCTATAACGAGCGGCGACACGGCATTGCGTTCTGCTCGCTTGATAGTAGCCGATTTTCTCAAATGGGACCAGCGTCCGATACCCAAGCGATTGATGATTGCCATTCCGCTCTTCTTGTGCGTATTTGGGATGGTGTTTGTAGATTTTAATATTGTTTGGCGTTATTTTGCATGGACCAACCAAACACTGGCTTGTTTCACGTTGTGGGCCGGAGCAGTTTGGCTTTATAAAGGTGAAAGGCGAATGGCGAATGGCGAAAGGAAATATCGTTTCGGATACCTCATTGCCCTTGTGCCGGCGGTATTCATGACGATGGTCTGCAGCAGTTATATACTAATTGCACCGGAAGGAATTCATCTGCCGGCCGAATGGAGATGGCTGGGATATACATTAGCGGGATTAATCACCACCGGTTGTCTCAGCGGTTATATAGTTTGGGCAAAAAAGAAAACAAGAGAACAATAGATAGATATGAAAAAGAAGCGTATTAGTCTGCCCATCATAGCACAAGTATTGATTGCTATGATAGTTGGTATTTTGGCCGGGTGGTTTATGCCGGCGTGGTTTATTCGGGTATTTGTCACTTTTAACGAGTTTTTCGGACAATTCATCGGTTTTCTGGTACCATTGATTATATTGGCACTTGTGACAGCAGCCATCGCAAATACCGAACAGAATGCCGGGCGGATGTTATCCATAACACTTGCAATAGTTTTTATCAGTACGATTTTCTCCGGCATGTTCTCTTATGGTGTCGGCGATGTGGTATTGCCCCACTTGATAGAGCCGGACGAACAGATTATACTGGCACCGACTCAGGGCGGTAATTATTCCGCCTATTTCTTCATTCAGTTGCCTCCGGCTCTGGATGTAATGACTGCTCTGGTATTGGCATTGATGTTAGGACTCGGTATCCGTTCATCGTCTGCTGTCGGGCTCAAGAAAGGCATCAGCGAACTACAAGATGTGGTAATGCTATCGATAGAGAAAGCCCTTATACCGCTACTTCCGATTTATATCTTCGGTATTTTCTTGCACATGTCGGCTACGGGCGAGGCAATAGAATTGATAGGCAATTTCATGATTGTACTGCTCATTGTTTTGCTCGTTCAGTTCCTATGGATATTGTTGCTCTATCTGGCCGCTGGAATCATGACCAAACGCAATCCGCTGAAGATGATGTGGCAGATGATGCCGGCCTTTGTCTTTGCGTTCGGCACGTCGTCTTCTGCAGCCACCATTCCCATTACGTTGAAGGGTGCACGCAAGCTGGAAGTAAGCGATGAGAGTGCCAATTTTGTCATTCCAATGTGCGCTAACCTGCATATACCCGGATTGACCATTCACGTTGTATTGTGCGCGATGGCGCTTATGTTTTTTGTCGGTCAACCGGCAGAACTACCCACGCTGATAGCCTTTGTGCTGATGTTGTCCGTTACCTGCGTGGCCACTCCGGGTATTCCGGGCGGCTCAGTAGCCGTATTGCCTGTATTGGCCACAATATTGAATTTCTCACCTCAGATGCAGGCCATCTGCTTATCGCTGTGCATCGCCATGGACGCGCCTATCACGGCGGCTAATGTACTATGCGACGGAGCGGTGTGCGTTATGGTAGATAAACTGAGTCTAAAAAAGAAACGAACATAGGGTATTCGAAAGGATCAGAAACTAAAAAAAGTGGCATGCACCGAGAGTGCATGTCATTTTTATTTGCATATATCAAAAAAAAGTTGTACCTTTGCAGCCGCAAAGGTTGAGTACAAAGCCCCAAGAAGAAATAATGATAAAGAATGCGACATATATAATCTCAAGCCCTGACGTCAAAGATTGTCCACAGAGCACGTTGCCGGAATATGCGTTCATAGGACGCAGTAACGTCGGCAAATCGAGTTTAATAAACATGTTATGCCACAATCCCAAGTTAGCCAAGACCAGCCAAAAACCGGGCAAGACGTTGCTAATCAATCACTTTTTGGTTGAGAGTAGTTTAACAAAGGACAACTCTCAATCATCTGTTGCCGGTTCTCAACAGAAATGGCACTTGGTGGATCTGCCCGGATACGGATATGCGCAAACCGGACAGAAACAAAGGGATGCGCTGAAACGAATGATAGAGCGTTACTGTCTGTTGCGTGAGCAGTTGATTTGCCTGTTTGTGCTGATTGATTGCCGTCACGAAGCGCAGAAGATAGACCTGGAGTTCATCAATTGGTTGGGCGAAAACGGCGTACCGTTCTCCATCGTATTTACCAAAGGAGATAAACTCGGCAAAATGCGGCTGAAGGAGAATGTGGAAGCATATAAAGCACGATTGTTAGAAGAATGGGAGGAACTGCCGGCTGTATTTGTCACATCATCAGAAACCGGTTTGGGCGGCGAGGAGTTGACCGGCTATATAGAAGAACTGAATAATAGTACACAATCTTAAAAAATCACACTTTTTTAATCACAAAATACACTCGTTATCGTCCCGTATGTCTCTCGTATCTCTCTCGTATTAGTCTCGTTGGTTCCTATGATACACGAAATCTTAAAAAAAATACACTTTTTGTTGTTGCTCTGCGCGTGCAGCCTTTTCTCGCACGCGCGAAGCGTACGCGTGTACGGGTACGTAGTGGATCAAGACAATGTGGGCATCGAGTTGGCTAACGTGGCGATGCTCAACACCGATCGTCCTATTGGCACCGCAACCAACAAGAATGGTTATTACGAGTTGATGCTGGATGAAACGGATACGGTGGTATTAGCCTTTTCGATGGTGGGTTATACAACTGTGCAGCAACGGATTATCGATCTGCATGAAGTGCTGAACATCAATGTTCAACTGCTGACGGATGAACAGGTATTAAACGAGATAGAAGTGCGCGGCATCAAACGATCGCAAGGCACTATGGATCAAATAGATGCATCCACGACACGTGTTATGCCGGACGCAACAGGCGGCAGTATAGAGAGCCTGCTGATCACCTTTGCGGGCGTGAGCCAAACCAACGAACTGAGTAGTCAGTACAACGTGCGTGGCGGCTCTTTTGACGAGAATTCGGTATATGTGAACGGGATAGAAGTGCACAGACCATTGCTGATTCGCAGCGGACAACAAGAGGGATTGAGTTTTGTTAATCCGGAGATGGTGGAGAACGTGAGTTTCTCTGCCGGCGGTTACGGTGCGCAGTATGGCGACAAGATGTCATCCGTGCTGGACATCACCTATAAGCGTCCGCAGGCTTTCGAGGCCAGCCTCAGCGCGAGTCTGCTCGGCGCGCAGATATATGCGGGTCACGGCGACAGCACATACAGCCAGATGCATGGTATTCGTTACAAGACAAGCAAATATATGCTCGGCGGACTATCTACAGCCGGCAATTATCAGCCGACATACCTGGACTATCAGACATACCTGACGTGGCAATTACGAAACAGGCGTGAGAGAAACACGAGAGATGCTTGGACGATGTCATTTTTGGGCAATGCCGGCATGAATGATTACCGTTTCCGGCCGGACTCTCTGAGCGAGTCGTTCGGTGGGCAAGATGCCAAGAACCTGAGCATCTATTACGACGGGCAGGAGAAAGACCGCTTCCTGACAGCCTTCGCGGCATTGGGCGCACGGGGCAAAGTAAGCAACGAAGTGGAGATAGGTTTTGACCTCAGCGGCTTCTACACCAACGAGCGTGAGAACTTTGACATTACCGGAGAATATGTTCTGTCTAACGCTCCGATGGATGGTTCGAAATCGGGCGGTGTGCAACATGGCGCAGAGATAGATCCGGCAGAGGGACAGACCGATATGCTCGGAACGGGTATCTTTCACCAACACGCGCGCAATAGTTTGGAAGCCGCGATGCTGACGTTCTCCCACAGCGGTATGTGGACACGCGGTCAGAACGAGTTGAATTGGGGAGTGAGTGCTCAGGGCGAATGGATCAGCGACCGCATTAACGAATGGGAGTGGCGTGACTCAGCCGGCTATTCGATGCCCAACGACGGGCACTCGATGGATGTCTATTACTCTATGCGAGGCGACACCTCTATGCTGACAACGCGTGTACAAGGATATATACAGAACAGGCACAAATGGAACACCACTTCGGGTCAATGGATACTCAATGTGGGCGGACGACTCCAGTGGTGGAGCTGGAACAACGAAATACTACCTTCGCCGCGCGCCAGCATCGAATGGTTGCCCGGCTGGAAACGTGATTTCTGTTTTCGCCTGGCAACGGGTCTCTATTATCAAGCACCATTCTACAAGGAACTGCGTGACACGATAACAGACGAACTGGGCATCACACGTATCCGTCTGAACAAAGATTTGAAAGCACAACGCTCGGTGCATGTAGTGTTGGGTAGCGATTATTATTTCCGTGCATGGGGACGCCCGTTTAAGTTGACCGCGGAAGCATATTACAAGTATATAGACCGGATGGAGAGCTATAGCGTTGACAATGTACGCGTTCGCTACTCGGGAAAGAACGACTCAGAGGGATTTGCAGCAGGTCTGGACCTAAAACTATACGGTGAACTGGTACCTGGAGCAGACAGTTGGGTATCCTTCTCCACCATGGCGGCTCGTCAGCGAGAGAACGGCACAACCAAGTGGATACCGAGTCCGCAGGAACAACGCTGGGCCTTTAGTATGTTGTTTCAGGACTATATACCTCAGTTGCCGCAACTGAAGTTCCACCTGAAGGTGCAATTCTCAGACGGCCAACCCTTCTACGCACCGCGTAATAAGCAGGCCTGGGGTCGAATGCCGGCATACAAACGTATAGATATAGGTGCTACGTACGTATTCAATGAGAAGACCACCAAGTTCATGCGTGCCGGGAGTGCCAAGCATGTCAAGCAGTGGGCAATTCAGTTTGAGGTTTTCAATCTCGTTGGCTGGCACAATGTCAACTCCTATTTCTGGGTAGCAGACGCTTATGGTCAACAATGGGCTAGCCCGAACTACCTCACTGGCAGAAGATATAATTTGAAGATTACAGTAGATTTGAGATAATTGAGAAAAGATATATGGCAAAAGAGGAAGTAACACCGATGATGAAGCAATTCCGCGACATCAAGACGCAGTATCCGGACGCGATGCTGCTGTTTCGTTGCGGAGACTTCTACGAGACATATGCAGAGGATGCGGTCAAGGCGAGCAAGATCCTATCTATCACGCTGACCCACCGCAATAACGGAGGACAACAATCGACCGAGATGGCCGGTTTTCCCTTTCACGCGCTGGATACATATCTGCCGAAACTGGTTCGTGCCGGCTTGCGTGTGGCTATATGCGACCAGTTGGAAGACCCCAAACTGGCCAAGAAATTGGTTAAGCGCGGTGTGACCGAATTGGTAACGCCAGGTGTTAGTTACTCGGACACCACGTTAACACAAAAAGAGAACAACTGGGTGGCATGTCTGCACTTCGACAAGCATGTAATAGGCATCGCCTTTCTGGACATCTCTACAGGCGAGTTCGTTGCCGGACAAGGCGAGAGCGACTACATAGACAAACTGCTCACCAATTTTGCGCCGAAGGAAGTGCTGATGTTACGCGGACGTAAGGCTGAGGTTGAGCAACTATTCGGCAACAAATATTTCACCTTCGAATTGGAAGACTGGATGTTGGTAGAGAGCACAGCCAAAGAGCGTCTGCAGAAACTGTGGGGTGTCAGTTCGCTCAAGGGATTTGGACTGGAAAAGATGCCCGCCGGTGTGACGGCCGCAGGAGGTATTTTGATGTACCTGGACATGACCCAACACCTGCAGACCGGACATATTCAGCATCTTAGCCGTATAGAAGAAGACAAATATGTCTGGCTGGACCGCTTCACTATCCGCAATCTGGAATTGCTGGGCGGACAGACAGAAGACAGCAAAACACTCTTTGACGTCATCGACCGCACTATCACACCGATGGGAGGGCGAATGTTACACCGCTGGATGGCTTTTCCGCTCAAAGAGGTACGCCCGATACGTAACCGACAAACGGTAGTAGAATACCTATTTCGCCAACCCGATGCACGCGAGACACTACGCGAAGCTCTGCAACAGGTGGAAGATATGGAGCGCATCGTGAGCAAAGTGTCCACCGGCCGTATCGGACCGCGAGAAATGGTTCAACTGGGCAGAGCTCTGCGCGCTGTCAAACCAATCAAGGATATTTGCTCCCAGGCCATCGACAACGACTATCTGACCCTGCTGGGCGAACAACTGGACACGTGCGCCGAGATGCGAAGCCGCATAGAACGTGAGATCATGCCCGACCCGCCTATCGCACAAGGACGACCCAACATCATCGCACGCGGCGTGGATGACGAACTGGACGAGCTACGCTCCATACAATCGGACGGAAAAAATTATCTGCTGCAAATACAGCAACGCGAGATAGAGAGAACCGGTATTCAGAGCCTGAAGATAGGATTCAATAACGTCTTCGGCTATTATCTGGAGGTGCGCAATACCTATAAGGAGCAAGTGCCGCCGGAGTGGATCCGCAAGCAAACACTGGTGGGAGCAGAACGCTATATAACCGAGGAGTTAAAGCAATACGAAGAGAAAATAACCAGTGCGGAGGAAAGGATACAGATCATAGAAAATCGTTTGTATCAGGAACTGATGTTAGCGCTCTCAGAATGGGTTCCTCAAATGCAGTTGGACGCAAAAGTGCTGGCACAACTGGATTGCTTGCTGGGATTTGCTACCGTGGCTGCAGAGAACAACTACGTCTGCCCGGACATCAACGACAGTCTGGTGATCGATATCCGTCAAGGACGTCACCCGGTCATCGAACAGCATATGCCTATAGGCGAACAATACATCGCCAACGACGTATTGCTGGACAATAACGGACAGCAGATTATCATCATCACAGGACCCAACATGGCCGGTAAGTCTGCCTTGCTCCGCCAGACCGCCCTCATCGTGCTCATGGCACAAATGGGCTCGTTCGTCCCCGCCGACAGCGCGCAGATAGGCATAGTGGACAAGATCTTCACGCGCGTAGGCGCGAGCGATAATATATCATTAGGAGAATCCACCTTCATGGTTGAGATGAACGAAGCGGCTGCCATACTGAATAACCTCAGCGAACGCAGCCTGGTACTCTTCGATGAACTCGGACGAGGAACCAGCACGTACGATGGCATAAGTATTGCATGGGCCATAGTGGAATATATACACGAGAACCGCGGACATGCCAAGACGCTCTTTGCCACCCACTACCATGAGTTGAACGAGATGGAGAAGACTTTCGAGCGAATACGCAACTACAACGTGTCGGTCAAGGAAGTCAACGGCAAAGTCATCTTCCTGCGCAAACTGGTTCGCGGAGGTAGCGAGCACAGTTTTGGTATTCATGTAGCCAAATTGGCGGGAATGCCGGCTTCCATAGTAGAACGCGCCAACCAAATACTGGCGGACCTGGAGCATGCCGCCAAGAACGGAGACATAGCCAAACCAACCGAACATATAGGCGAAAGCCGCGAAGGCATGCAACTCAGTTTCTTCCAACTGGACGACCCGGTGTTGGAGCAGATTCGCGACGAAGTCAAATCGCTGGATATCAACAATCTCACGCCTCTTGAGGCGCTAAACAAACTATCCGAGATCAAACGTCTGGTTGGAGGAAAATAATAGTGAACATTTACAACAAAAGATAATAGGTATGAAAAAGCGTTACGTTATTCGCACAGTACTCATTGTACTCGGCGTACTGATTTTGGCAGGAGGTTCGTTCGCTCTTGAACAATACTATCGTCTGCAAGTCAGCAATTTCCGTTCACGCGACGGACAAGAACATAGTTACAATATTTATCCGGGTGCCACTATCGACTCGGTGTTGGCCCTGCTGGATAGCGACTATTTCATTGGCAGCCGACCGGATTTCTATCTGCACAAACGGATGAAACTATTTAACTACCCGGAACCGGGTCACTATACTTTCCCTCCGCAATTCGGTGACAATGAGGTTATTGACCGACTCAAATACGGACGTCAAACTCCGATTTCTGTCACTTGGAACAACTACGTCCGCACACGCGAAGAACTGGCCGGCAAGGTCACACGCCATCTAATGATGGACAGCCTGATATTGCTGCAACTATTGGACAGCAACGAGTATATGGCTAAGTTTGGACTCAACAAAGAGACCAGCCGATGCCTCTTCATCCCCAATACGTACCAAATATTGTGGAACATCACACCGGACAAACTCTTCGCACGCATGAACTACGAGTACAATGTCTTCTGGAACGAGCAACGCCGTCGCAAAGCCGACTCGCTCGGTCTAACTCCCGTAGAAGTCGCCATCATCGCTTCTATCGTGGAGGGAGAGAGCCACAACCCGAAGGAACTGCCGATAATAGCAAGCCTCTATCTCAACCGAGTTAGAAAGGGCATGCTCTTGCAGGCCTGCCCAACCGTCAAATATGCCGTGGGAGACTTCAAACTGAGACGCATTCTCAATCGCCACTTGGCGGTGGACAACCCGTATAATACATATAAGTACCCCGGCCTGCCTCCTGGACCTATTCGTTGCCCGCTGGCAGAAACCATGGACATAGTGCTCAATGCGCCTAAGACCGACGTACTCTATATGTGCGCTAATCCGGCGCTCAACAACACGCATATCTTCTCTTCATCGTATAGCGGACATGCAACAGCGGCCAAACAATACCGCCACACCATGGACACCATCAACTGGGAGCGCTTTGACGAAATGCGCCGACGCCAACGAGAAGAAGCCAAACTACAACAAGCACAACAACAATGATCTGGGACAATAACGACGATATCAGGCTCATCGAGTGCGACAACAACGCACGTGTCATCCAACGCCAACTAAATGATTGCCGCGACGAGCGCAGACCGTACGTCTTCGTCACCAGCACCATGACTGTCAAGCCGTTAAACAGACTGCTTGTGCCGGTGTCTATGCTGGAAGAAGAAACGTACAAAGCAGAGATATGCACCTATTTGGCACGCAAAACAGGCGCACATATCATTCTGCTCAAGGCTCATGACTATGGATCACACGCACAACAAAATGTCAACCGTATCGTCACACATATACAATCCGTGGCAGACAAAACCGGAGAAAAGATATCCTATGAAGTGGTAGAAGCACGCAAGGATAGTTTCTCGCTGACCAAGGAAGCCAGCGAACGGCAACGAGACTTCCGCCACGACCTGCTTATCCTAACAGCCAGCCGCGATTACGGTTTGGACGATATACTCTTCGGACCGCCCGAGAGACACGCTATACAAAAGGCACTTGTTCCCGTCATGCTCATCAACCCGCGTGAAGATTTATTCTCACTTTGCGACTAACTGAACGGAATCGCCAATTCTGCCATTTTGTCAAATCCAGTTTGCAAAAATCTAACATATAGTTTCGTATTTGTTACACGCAGTTTACACTTTTATGTTTTTAAACACTTTTTTTGCAAAATATTTGGTCATATTGCAGAAAAGCAGTACTTTTGCACCGTGTTTTTCATGGTATTAGATTTAAGGTTAAATGAGAAAGATTGGTTGTCGTGAGACAACCTTCTTTTTTTGTACTTATTGTTTCAAGATCCCGTCGGTATCTCGTCGGAGTCTCGTCGGACTCATATCGAAGGCAAATCGAACTCATATCGAGGTTTTGTCCGGGTCTTGAGCATGTCTTATAAACACCTTGATCTATCAGCAGAGGTTACGCTGACGTTACGCAGAGGTTAAGCTAAGCCAAAACTACGTCATAAACGGATATTTGAACGTCATAAAGGGCTGAAAGAGGCAATCCGACGGACTTAGTACTGAAAAAATACTAAAAAAATGCACGAAAATTTGCACATGTCAATTTTTTGTTGTACCTTTGCACCCGCTTTTGAAAAACAAAGCAAATTTCAGATACAAAACCTGAATGTTCGCGTAACGCGAAGGAGAGATGGGTGAGTGGCTGAAACCAACAGTTTGCTAAACTGTCGTACGGGTAACCGTACCGGGGGTTCGAATCCCCCTTTCTCCGCAAAAAAGACACCAAACGGTGTCTTTTTTTGTGCACAGGATGCCGCCGGCAGACTGTGGCGATTGCGCAGAAATCCCCCTTTCTCCGTTGTTATATTCTCGTCATGTGATAGCCGAGACGTTTGAGTTGCATAGCCAGCCCAAAGAGGTACAACTGATGCAGACAGGCAACGTAGCCCTGAAATGCCTCTTTCGTTCCCGGTTCGATGGTCTGATGCATCAACGTGTTATGCACGCGCGAAGCACACTCGCTGACGAGTTCTTCGGTCGCTGCAAAATCCTTGCCTTTGAGTTGGAGCAGGTCCCGACGAATATACTCATCCATGGCGTCATAGCCTCGTTTGTCGCGCAGATACACATATAGATCTTCTTTCGCGGCATAGTACTGCCAATCGTCGTCCCACATCTTAACTAACGCCATGCCGATATACATCATCCACCCGAGCGAGGCAATAGGATAGTTCTGAAACTCACGAACACCATCCGGGATATACGCGTTAGCAATCGCCTCCCATTTCTCCTCCACGTCGGGACATTCCGGCAGTCGTTCGTCTATTTCGTTCACACTCAGCAGATATTGCTGCAAGTCGCTGTGTATTTGTTCTTCAAATTTATTCATGTAGTTTATATTTACCATTGATTGTTTTTTGATATGCCAGGCGCTCGTCGCCGGAAAGTAAATAAATGATGCCGCAGTAAATAAATCCATGCTTCTCCAGATGATGCTG
>JAILDU010000017.1 GCA_024689005.1 Paludibacteraceae bacterium | reverse complement strand
CACTCATCCTTATACCATATTTACATTCATATTTATCACAAGCACGTTCCATTGTTCTAACACTATAATATGTTAGGAAGCCTGGTAATTTAATTGTCCTATTTAGGGCACTCTTACGAATGCATTTTGATATTTGAGAATAAGCATAAGTAATTAAGCGAGGTCCTCCGTTAAATAGTTCATGTTTGGTATATTTGGGAATGGACTCACATAACGCTAACACGCCCTCCCCTACTAAATCCTGCACATCATTATTAGGGTACAATTCACAATATTTATTGGCTATGGAATAAATTATAGGTAGGTATGATTCGCATATGGCATCAAGCGCACTTCGATTACCATTCTTGTACATTAGGAACAAGCCTCTCTCTTCTTTCTGAGAAAGAGGTAAAATACTGGTAATCATAGATATATAATTATCTTTACGGGAAGAACGCATTGATAGGCGAAGATGCTCTCTTCTTACATAATTAATATGATTTATTATGTCGTTCATAGTATTCAAATTATGAAATACATTACACCCAAAAAGCGCAGGACCTGTTTGTTACTTGTCCTGCGATTTAGAGGTCTCGGATTGCCTTGTCGAGCAGATACAAGCAACTCAGAGCCTACGCTAAAAAGTATATAGTACACCCAACGAGGGTGATATATATACCCAGCATAGACATCTATTGTTGCTTTTCCTTGACTCGACTTTATGAAATTTCCGAGGTTTCTAAATCGTCAAAACAAGCGTCGATAAACGCCTTTTATATGTATGTAACCGCTTTTTTACGCTGTCGGTACCAGCGGTATTGTTTAACCCGCAAACGGGAATCTCTTATTTCTGCAGGTGCTCGTGCATGGCGGCAGCGGCTTTGCGGCCATCGGACATGGCGAGGATAACAGTCGCACCGCCACGGACTATATCGCCTCCGGCAAACAGAGTCGGGATTGCAGATTGCATCTGCTCGTTCACGACGATAGTGCCCTTCTTGCTGATCTCCAGTCCGCTGACGGACGATGGGATAAGCGGGTTAGGACTAACGCCTACAGCCACAATCACCAAGTCAACCGGAATAGTGACGGTCTTGCCTTCTACAGGCACCGGACTGCGACGACCCGATTCGTCCGGCTCGCCCAGTTCCATCACTTGCAGCACAGCCTCTTTCACGCGGCCGTTCTCATCGGCATGGTATTCCAGCGGATTATGGAGCGTCATAAACTCTATGCCCTCTTGTTTAGCATGCTTCACTTCCTCTATACGGGCCGGCATCTCTTCCTCGCTGCGACGATAAACAATGATGGCATGCTCTGCGCCCAAACGTTTGGCTGTACGCACTGCATCCATAGCCGTATTACCGCCACCGATAACCGCTACGTTCTTGCCGTATAGCAGCGGAGTGTCGGTTGCCTTGTTGCTGGCGTCCATAAGGTTGACGCGAGTCAGATATTCGTTGCACGAGAGAACTCCGTTTAGGTTCTCGCCCGGTATATTCATGAAGCGCGGCAGACCGGCTCCCGAGCCGACGAATATGCCCTTGAAGCCCTGTTGTTGCAGTTCGTCCACACTGATCGTTTTGCCGATGATGGTATCGGTGTGGAACTGTACACCCAAGGCACGCAGACCGTCAATCTCTATATCTACTATTCGGTTTGGCAGACGGAACTCAGGAATACCGTATTTCAGTACGCCACCTATCTCGTGCAGAGCCTCAAAGACATGTACTTCGTAGCCGTACTTAGCCATATCGCCTGCAAAGGTTAAGCCGGCAGGGCCCGAACCTACTACGGCAATCTTACCGTTTGTCGGTTTAGTTGCACTACATTCGCTCTTTCGTCCTTTCGCCCTCTCAGCGTTGCTATAGTCCGCCACAAAACGCTCCAGGTAACCGATAGCAACAGCCGGATGTCCCATTTTGAGATGGATACAATTAGCCTCGCACTGTTTTTCTTGCGGGCATACACGACCGCACACCGCCGGCAGACTGGAACTCTGCTTGATGATATCTGCAGCTCCGAGTATATCGCCCTGCTCTATATGCTTGATAAAGTCCGGAATATGTATATTCACCGGGCAACCTTGCACACACGTCGGGTTCTTACAATTGAGGCAACGGTGACTCTCCGTGATAGCCTGCTCGAACGACAGGCCTTGGTTCACCTCTTCGCGCAAGCTCTTCACACGTACTTCCGGAGCCAATTCCGGCATCTGCACACGCGGTATTGCCACACGATCTTTCGCCGTGCCGGTGAAGGGCTCTACATTTCCGTTCATTCGACCGTTCGAACATTCGTCCTTTCGACCATTAAGACCTTCGTCCTTTCGAACATTCGCCCGTTCGCCATTATTATACGCTTCCAGCGCTTCCGCCTCTTCTGCCTTGTACGACTTCATACGGCTCAGCATCTCATCCCAGTCCACGCCGTGCGCATCAAACTCAGGTCCATCCACGCAGACGAACTTGGTCTTTCCGCCCACGCTCACACGGCACGCACCACACATGCCCGTTCCATCCACCATAATCGTGTTCAGACTGGCTTCAGTCGGGATATTGTATTTGGCTGTGGTCAGCGCCACAAACTTCATCATGATTGCCGGGCCGATAGTGATGCACTTGTCCACTTTCTCGCGGTTAATCACTTGCTCCACGCCCACAGTTACTACGCCTTGCTGGCCCATCGAACCGTCATCTGTCATGACAATCACCTCGTCCGACCACTTGGCCAGTTCGTCCTTCAGAATAATGAGATTGGCGGTACGAGCAGCGAGTACGGTTATAACTCGGTTGCCGGCTTTCTTGAGTGCCTCAGCAATAGGCAGCATAGGCGCAGCGCCTACACCTCCGCAAGCACACACTACCGTCCCGTAGTTCTCTATACGGGTTGCGCGGCCCAACGGACCAACTATATCGTGAATCGAGTCACCCGGATTGAGTGCCAACAACTTACGCGTCGAAACACCTATCTGCTGCACTACCAGAGTGATGGTTCCTTTCTCAATATCTGCATTGGAGATAGTCAACGGCACACGCTCTGATTGTGCGTCAACACGGATAATAACAAAATGCCCTGCACGGCGACTACGCGCGATCAGCGGAGCCTCTACTACCAATTCGGCTACGTTTTCAGAGAAAAAACGTTTTGAGATAATCTTGTTCATTCCTTTGTTTTGTCATTAGAGACTGCAAAGGTAATATAAAAAATCCGAATGTGCAAATAAAATCGAATTTTATTTCGCCATTCGCAGCTTTTTGCGAACTCACTTTATTGTTATGCATTTTCTGAAAATTACTTTGTATACACACAGAACAATCAAAACTCGCAGCTCTTTACTGCGGGTTTTGATTGTTCTCTCCTCTCTTTCTTCCTATTCTCTCAATACATGCACAAAAAAGGAGCCCGATAGGACTCCTTAATTGACTTTATGGCGCTACGCGGTTGATGTCACGAGGGAACATAGAGCATTCCTTGACATTCGCTATGCCCAAGAAGCATGCCGTGATACGCTCCAGTCCGATAGCAAAGCCACCATGAGGAGGCATGCCGTTCTTGAAGGTATCGAGGTAGAAATGGAACGCATCGGGGTTCATGCCGCGGCGAATCATCTTCTCTCGGTAATCTTGCTCCTTGTGAATACGTTGACCACCCGAAGTAATCTCCAGACCACGCATCAACAGGTCGAAACTCAATGTCAGACTCGGATCCTCAGGATCATCCATCGCATAGAATGCACGGTGCTCACTCGGGAAATGGGTGACGAACACGAAGTCCGAACCATATTTCTCGAAAGCGTATTTGCATATAGCACGTTCCTCTTCCGGTGCCAAGTCATCTTCACCACGATGGTCCGCCTCGCAGAGGTGATTCTCAAAGAGAATATCATGCACCTCGCTCAGTTTCCATGCAGGTACTTGTTCCGGCAAAACAGGATTAACTGCATTGAGAAGTTGCAACTCGTGCGCGCAATCTTTCTCTACTGTAGCTATTATATGACGAAGCAATGCTGCTTCCAAGGTCATGACATCCTCCTGACCTTTGATAAAGCCCATCTCCACATCCAACGAGATATATTCGTTCAGGTGACGCGATGTTGCATGCTTCTCCGCACGATAAGCCGGCGCAATCTCGAACACACGTTCATATACTCCCACTCCAATTTGCTTGTAGAACTGAGGTGATTGAGCCAAATAAACCTGCTTGCCGAAATAATCCATGCGGAATACATTCGCGCCTCCTTCTGCTCCTTCGCTTACAATCTTCGGAGTGAATATCTGAGTAAAACCATTCTGCGAAAGAAACTCGCCAAACGCACGGGCTATGGTACTCTGCACTTTCAAGATCGCCATGTCACGCGGGTTGCGCAATGTCACTTGGCGATTGTCGAACTTGTAACGCAGCAACGTCTCTTCATCGCCGAACTTGAGTGCGTTCATGTCCACTACCTCTGTCGTAGTCGGACGACTTAACACATGTACTTCCTCTACCGACAACTCAATGGTATTGTAGAATGCCGCCGGATCTTTGATTTTCGCCTCATTGACAATACCGGTAAGGGTAATCGCCATTTCGCGACAAAGATCGCTCATAGCTATCTCTGATCCGTTCTCATCGAAGAACTTGGAACTGTCGTTGCTCACTACGGTCTGCAATAGGCCACGGCTCTTACGAAGTACAATAAATCCGCCCCACTTGGTGACGCGGACATTGTGTATCATACCGCTGACGGTAACACTATCGCCAACCTTACAGTTGTCAATAGTGATACCTTGCGGTTGATGGTTATTTACATCTAGAAACATGATAATTGTCAATTATCAATTGTCAACTATCAATTATTCTGCTGCAGGAGCTTCTGCCTCTGCCTGAGCCTCTGCTACTTCCTCCTTGACAGCTTTCTTACCTGCACGACGAGTAGCTTTCTTGGTTGCCTTCTTGCTCTCCTTGAGCATGTTCTCATTGTAATCAACAAGCTCAATGATTGCCATCTCAGCAGCATCGCCCAAACGGAAACCGGTACGCAGGATACGTGTGTAACCACCCGGACGATTAGCAATCTTCTCACCTACATTCTGGAAGAGTTCGGTTACTACCTCTTTCTGCTTGAGCAGGCTGAATGCCAAACGGCGGTTGTTCATGTTGTCCTCTTTTGCGCGAGTGAGAATCGGCTCTACATACATGCGCAGTGCCTTAGCCTTTGCGAGAGTAGTCGAAATACGTTTGTGCTGAATCAGCGAGCAAGCCATATTCGACAGCATAGCGGCACGGTGGTTGGCCTTGCGGCTAAGGTGATTAAATTTTTTATTGTGTCTCATAAAAAATTCTAATTAAAAATTAAATAATAAAATCATAAATTAGTCAAGCACTCGGTAACGAGAGATATCCATACCGAAGGCCAAGCCGTTGCGCTCCAGCAGTTCATCAAGTTCGGTCAGAGACTTCTTACCGAAATTACGGAACTTCAGGAGATCAGAGCGGTGGTAGCGAACCAATTCACCCAAAGTCTCCACTTCTGCTGCCTTCAGGCAGTTGAGAGCACGTACGCTGAGGTCCATATCCTGCAACTTCTGGTTGAGCAGCTGACGCATGCGCAGTATCTCCTCGTCCAGAGCGTTGTTGTTCTTCTTCGTTTCCTCTTCGAGCACAATGCGCTCATCCGAGAAGAGCATAAAGTGATAAATCAGGATCTTGGCAGCCTCTGTCAGCGCTTGACGCGGTGCGATAGATCCATCGGTGGTAATCTCGATGGTCAACTTCTCGTAGTCGGTACGTTGCTCGACACGATACTGATCAACTGAGATCATGACGTTGCGAATAGGGGTGTAGATCGAATCGATAGGAAGAGTTCCGATTGGATCGTCTTTCTTACGATTCTCGTCTCCTGGCACATAGCCGCGACCCTTATTGATGGTCAATTCTATCTCAAAATCCGCAGACTCGTCCATCTCTGCCAATTGCAACTCGGGGTTCAAAACCTCGAAATTCTGCAGCACAGAGTTGAATTCTCCGGCCAAGAACGTTTTGGACTTATGAACGCGAAGACGGAAGGTCTCGCTTTCTGCATCCATTCCTTCCTTGCGGCCGAAACGAACCTGCTTGAGGTTGAGGATAAGGTTGGTAACGTCAGTGATGACACCCGGGATGGTAGCAAATTCATGATCAATACCACTGATCTTGACAGAGCAGATTGCATAACCCTCCAGGCTGCCAAGCAGCACACGACGGATAGCATTGCCTATCGTAATTCCGTACCCGGGCTCGAGTGGGCCAAACTCAAAGATACCTTTGTTCGCACTCGAATCCAACATTATCACCTTGTCAGGTTTGATAAAATCTAATATTGCCATGAATTTATTTATTATTTAGAGTACAACTCGACGATCAATTGCTCCTTGATATTCTCAGGGATCTCAGCACGTGCCGGCACGTTGAGCAGCTTTCCGCCCTTCAGGGACTCGTTCCACTCCAACCAGTTGTACTTACCATGATTGAATCCCTCCAGAGAAGCAGCGATAACCTCCAGCGATTTTGCTTTCTCGCGAACAGCTACCACTTGACCTGGCTTAACTGAATATGAAGGAATATTTACCACCTTGCCGTCTACTGTAATGTGACGGTGGCTAACCAACTGACGAGCTGCTGCACGCGTTGGAGCCAAACCAAGACGATAAACGATATTATCCAAACGGCACTCGAGCAGTTGGATAAGGATCTCACCGGTAATACCCTTAGTACGGGCTGCCTGAGCGAAGAGCAGACGGAATTGTTTCTCCAATACGCCATATGTGTATTTTGCTTTCTGCTTCTCAGCCAACTGAGTTCCGTACTCAGAGTTCTTTTTGCGACGGTTTACACCGTGTTGTCCGGGAGCATAGGGGCGCTTAGCCAAAACCTTATCCTCACCGAAGATAGCCTCGCCAAAACGACGGGCAATACGTGATTTCGGGCCAATATATCTTGCCATAATAAAATTACGTTAAAGGATTAAACACTAATTAGACACGACGACGTTTCGGAGGACGGCAACCATTGTGAGGCATCGGTGTAACGTCAATAATCTCAGTTACTTCAACACCGGCTGCTACGCATGCACGGATAGCCGATTCACGTCCCTGACCGGGACCCTTAACGTAAGCTTTTACCTTACGCAGACCAAGGTCATATGCTACCTTGCAGCAATCTGCTGCTGCCATTTGAGCTGCGTACGGAGTATTTTTCTTGCTGCCACGGAAACCTTGTTTACCTGCTGAACTCCAGCTGATAACCTGGCCGTCACCGTTGGCAACCGTAACGATAACATTATTGAAAGAAGACATCACGTGAAGTTGGCCTACGCCCTCTATCTTCACTACGCGCTTCTTAGCTGCAATTGCTTTTTTTGCCATAACGTTTGATGATAATTTAAAATGTTACAAAAATGTTTACTCAGAAGCACGTCATTACTTCGTTGCTTTCTTCTTGTTAGCAACCGTTTTCTTCTTACCCTTGCGCGTGCGGGCATTGTTCTTTGTACTCTGACCGCGTACAGGAAGACCGATACGATGACGTACGCCACGGTAGCAACCGATATCCATCAAACGTTTGATGTTAAGTTGAGTTTCTGAACGGAGATCACCCTCTACCTTAAATTTAGCACCGATAATCTCACGAACTTTAGCTGCTTGGTCATCCGTCCAATTCTCTACCTTGATGCTTGGGTCAATGCCTGCCTCTGCGAGAATTTTCTTTGCGCTTGAACGACCTATTCCGTAGATATAAGTCAAGCTGACTTCGCCACATTTGTTTTGCGGTATATCTACACCGACAATTCTTATAGCCATAATTGATTACTAATGGATAATTTTGTTAAAAATAAATTGTTTTTTAAAAGAAGATATTGATTCTAATTAAAGATTACGCTTATCCTTGACGCATCTTCATTTTAGGATCCTTCTTGTTGATTACATACAAGTGCCCTTTGCGACGTACAATCTTGCAGTCTGCATTGCGCTTCTTGATAGATGCTCTAACTTTCATTGCTGAATAAGAGTTTTAATTGTTTTAATAATTAGTTGTGATGACCTCAGACCATCGAGTCTATTGATGCATCACTTTACTTGTAGCGGAAGGAGATACGTCCTTTCGTGAGATCATAGGGACTCATCTCTACCTTTACTCTATCTCCGGCCAAAATCTTTATATAATGCATGCGCATCTTTCCGGAGATGTGAGCAATGATAAGCGGTCCATTCTCCAATTGGACGCGGAACATTGCGTTGGACAGAGCCTCTGTCACTGTGCCATCTACTTCAATACTGTCTTGTTTTGCCATAACTAATTGGTCTTTATGCCCTTAGAGAGCAATTATACTTAGATGAATTTGTCTCCCAAAACCTCACGAATGTAGTCGAATGTGGACAAAATATCCGCTTTGCCATTACGCACACACACGCTCAATTCGTAGTGAGCAGCCGGCTTGCGATCTATCGTGCGGGCAGTCCAACCGTCATCCTCAATGAGGATATTGCGGCGTCCCAGAGTAATCATAGGCTCGATAGCCAAGGTCATACCAGATTTGAGAACTATTCCATTTCCGCGACGACCATAATTGCAAACTTCCGGTTCCTCATGCATGTCACGTCCAATGCCATGCCCCACGAACTCACGCACTACGCCATAGCCTGCACGCTCGCAGTGGTTCTGAATGGCGAAACCGAGATCTCCAAGACGATGCCCTGTGACAGCCTGTTCTACTCCAAGATAAAGCGCTTCCTTGGTTGTACGCAATAGTTGCATTACCTCCGGACTGACTTCTCCTACAGGAAAGGTATAGGCAGAATCGGACATCCAACCATTAAGGTTTATTACCGAGTCAACAGACACAATATCACCTTCCTTCAGAACAACTTTGTCAGATGGAATGCCATGCACCACTTGCTCATTGACAGATGTGCATAAGGTGGCCGGATAACCCTCATAACCGAGACATGCCGGCTCACCGCCATTGTCCTTGATGAACTCGAACGCTATCTTGTCCAGTTGGGCGGTAGTAACACCCGGCTTGATAGCCTTTGCCACTTCAGCATAGGTCTTACCAAGCAGGATGTTGCTTGCCCGCATCAGTTCTACTTCTTCGTCTGTTTTTAAGAAAATCATCTAAACAACGAATTAGTAGGCCATAGCACCTGAGCGACCCTTGATACGCATACTACTCGACTCAAAGAAGCCGTCGTGGTGACGCATCAGCAGGTGACTCTCGATCTGCTGCAATGTATCCAAGATGACGCCTACCATAATCAGCAAGGATGTACCACCGAAGAACTGTGCAAAACTCAACGATACGCCAAACATACGAGCGAATGCAGGCAGAATAGCGATCAGAGCCAGCAAGATAGAACCAGGCAGAGTGATGCGTGACATGATAGTGTCAATATAATCAGCCGTCTTCTTACCCGGCTTTACACCCGGAATAAATCCGTTTGTCACCTTTAAGTTCTCGGCCATTTGAACCGGATTAACGATGATAGCGGTGTAGAAATAGGTGAAGGCGATAATGAGCAGTGCAAATACAGCATTGTACCAGAAACCGTTGTTATCCATAAACACGCGAGCAAAACCATTAGTTTCCGCAGCGCGGAATCCAACGATTGCTACAGGGATAAACATAATTGCCTGGGCGAAGATAATCGGCATTACGTTAGCAGCATTAACCTTGAGAGGAATATACTGACGGGCGCCACCGATTTGTCTGTTACCTTGAATGCGTTTAGCATATTGCACCGGAATACGACGCGTACCTTGTACCAGCATGATTGCAAAAGCAAACACGAAGAGCAAGATAGCAATTTCTATGATGAACACAACAAGTCCGCCGCCACCATTCTCATTGAGACGCAGAGAGAACTCTTGAACGAATGCACCCGGGAGACGCGCAATGATACCGATCAGAATGATGAAGGATACACCATTAGTACCCACACCACGATCTGTAATACGCTCACCCAACCACAATACGAACATAGAACCTGCACACAACAGGATAGTGGAAGAGATGGTGAACCAGTTGAACCCGATAGCCAGAGGCTGACCAACTTGTGCCATTTGCACAGCAAGGTTAACCAAATAACTAGGGCCTTGGAAAAGCAGGATTGCAATGGTCAAATAGCGCGTGATCTGGTTCATCTTTTGACGACCGGACTCGCCTTCTTTCTGCATCTTCTGGAAATAAGGCACTGCAATGGTGAGCAGCTGGATTACGATAGAAGCAGAGATGTACGGCATGATACCGAGCGCAAAGATAGACGCGTTAGAGAATGCTCCACCAGAGAACATATCCAACAATGCCATCAGACCACCGGCTGTCTGACCCTTGAGTGCTGTCAGGGCCGAAGGGTCGATACCCGGAAGAACTACGTACGAGCCGAAACGATAAATCAGCACGAACAAAGCCGTAACCAACAGACGTTGACGGAGATCCTCGATCTTCCAGATATTCTTACATGTTTCTATGAACTTCATATTAAAACTCCGTTTTTCTTATGGAGCCTTGGCTTAGTTGAGCGAGCGCTCAACCGCCAAAGACTACATAACTTCGTTTTTCTTAAATTTTCTCAATGGTGCCACCAGCAGCGGTGATAGCCTCTTCAGCCTTCTTGCTGAATGCGTTAGCCTGAACTGTCAGTTTGGCGGTCAGTGTTCCGTTACCCAAAATCTTAACGAGTTGGGTTTTGGAGATGAAACCTGCCTCATGGAGTTCAATCAAGCCGATCTTCTCCAACTTCTTAGCTTCTGCCAATGATTGAAGTATAGACAGATTGATAGCTTTGTATTCGACACGGTTGATATTCTTGAAGCCGAATTTAGGCAGACGACGCTGCATAGGCATCTGACCACCTTCGAAACCGATCTTCTTGCTATAACCGGAGCGCGACTTAGCACCCTTGTGACCACGAGTAGAAGTTCCACCCAGGCCCGAACCTGCACCACGGCCGAGACGCTTAGCGGTCTTAACCGAACCTGCTGCAGGAGTAAGATTATTCAATTCCATGATTTAATAAACGTTTTTAGGGATTAGTCAATAACTTTAACAAGGTGCTTAACCTTCTCTACCATACCCAGGATAGCCGGGGTTGCCTCATGCTCAACGATGGAGTTGAGTTTGCGGAGACCGAGAGCGGCCATGGTATCCTTCTGCACCTTCGGGCACTTAATAATACTGCGTATTTGCTGAATTTTAATCTTTGCCATAATAACTTAGATTTTAGAAGGATTATTAACCATTGAATACTGTAGAGAGACTTACGCCACGGTTCTGTGCAACGGTGCGTGCATCACGCAACTCAGCCAGAGCCTGAATGGTTGCCTTGACGAGGTTGTGCGGGTTAGACGAACCTTTGGACTTAGCCAACACATCGTGAATACCTGCAGACTCCAATACGGCACGCATAGCACCACCGGCTTTAACTCCGGTACCGTGCGTAGCCGGCTGGATATAAACCTGCGAACCTCCAAACTTAGCGAACTGCTCGTGAGGGATAGTTCCCTTGAGAACCGGCACTTGGATGAGATTCTTCTTAGCAGCCTCAGTAGCCTTCTGCATAGCAGCAGCGACTTCGCCTGCCTTACCCAGACCGTAACCTACGATGCCGTCTTCGTTACCAACAACAACGATAGCTGCGAAAGTGAAAGTACGTCCACCCTTGGTAACCTTAGTTACGCGGTTGACTGCGACCAGACGCTCCTTGAGCTCGAGGTCTTGTGTAGTTTTTACTCTTTGCATAATCGTTAGTTATTAGAATTTGAGACCTGCTTCGCGAGCAGCGTCTGCCAATGATTTAACACGACCGTGATACAGGTAACCATTACGGTCAAATACTACTTCGTTAATGCCTGCTTTCTGAGCGGCAGCTGCGATGAGCTTACCTACCTCAGCAGCTTTCTCTGTTTTAGTCATCTTGTCCTTGATTGCCAGAGATGAAGCGCTGGCGAGGGTTGCTCCCTTCAAGTCATCGATAACCTGAGCGTAAATCTGGCTGTTAGAACGGAACACGGTCAGACGTGGACGCTCTGCTGTACCCGACACCTTGGCGCGGATAGATGCCTTAATCTTAAGGCGACGTGCAATTTTCTTAATCATAAACTTGTTCCCTTTCTATTATTTACCAGCCGACTTACCAGCCTTACGACGAACGATTTCACCTTCGAACTTAACACCCTTACCCTTATAAGGCTCCGGTTTGCGGAACGAGCGAATCTTAGCACATACTTGGCCAAGCAGTTGCTTGTCAGCGCACTCGAGCATTACGAGCGGGTTAGCGTTACGTTCAGATTTGGTCTCCACTTTGATCTCCTTAGGCAAGCCCAAGTAGATAGGGTGAGTATAACCGAGAGAGAAGTTCAGCACGTTCGGCTGAGCCAACTCAACACGATAACCTACACCGACGAGTTCAAGAGTCTTCTTGTAACCCTCGCTGCAGCCCACTACCATATTGTGGATCAAGGCACGATACAGACCATGCTTTGCACGTGATTCTTTCTCATCATTCGGACGAGTAACGTGGCATACACCACCTTCTACGTTTACAGAAATCAGAGGATCAATAGCCTGGGTGAGTTCACCCTTGGGACCCTTAACGGTCACTACATTCTCCGGGCTAACGGTAATCGTTACACCAGCGGGAATAGCAATAGGAAGTTTTCCAATTCTTGACATAGTGTAATCCTCCTTTTATTAATAAACATAGCAAAGTACTTCACCACCGAGTTGTTGAGTCAGAGCCTCTTTGTTGGTCATCACACCCTTCGAAGTCGAGAGGATAGCGATACCGAGGCCATTCAGTACGCGCGGCATCTCGCGATAACCTACGTACTTACGCAAACCCGGAGTGGATACACGTTTCAAACACTTGATCGCGTTAACTTTGTTAACCGGATCATACTTGAGGGCGATCTTGATAGTGCCCTGAGGACCATCC
>JAILDU010000099.1 GCA_024689005.1 Paludibacteraceae bacterium | reverse complement strand
TACTCCCAGTTGCTGTAGTATGTTGTATCTGCAGCAGCATCATAGAAGAAGGCACGAACATGGCACTCATAAACCATCCTACCGAATCTTTCTACAGGAATAACAACATGATCGCCAACAAAGTCCGTCATGTATGCACTTGTCCATTTTACCAGTCCGTTAATTATTATAGATTCGCCATAGGGTTCTTTTGTGTCTTGGTTATATCCTTCTGTTGTTATCTGGAAGCCTATATTGTCAGTCATTTCTTTGCCCATATAGCAAGATATCTCGAAACGGAAGAGGGAATCCATATGATGATAATTAACTTCGTATCCCTCAGAGAATGCCGTAGCTGTTGTAGCGGCATAGCTTAGCGGCTCGTAATCGCCACCGGTTGTAACAACATAGACGGTGAAGTTGTATGACGTTTCAGGCGTTAAGCCTACAATATAACCGTTGGTATTGGATAAACCGGTTGGAGAAGACATGTCCTCGCTCATTTTAACCTGAAATCCTTCTGCCGCCAGATGGTCAACTATATCGTTATTGCCGTTGTTCTTCAAGGTCACAGGGACAGCACCACCCCAAGTAGATGAACTTTCGTATAATTCGAAGTCAGCAACATGGCAGTTCATATTTTGCCATACGGGAGCACTCTTGTATGTAGCAAGTGAACCTACGGGAACATAGGTCTTAGTAACATTGGGGTTGAATGTCTGCGCAGTGATTGTCGGAGGCGTAGCTGCCTTTATGCGAACTGAATTTGCCGAGTAGCATTGTCTGAATGCCGAGTCGCCGACATTGGTCAGCGTTGCCGGCAGAGTGATGGTAGAGGTGTTGGTCCAAGTGGTTAGGATATTTCTGCCTATGAATGCTCGCTTGCCGATATACTCAATGCTATCGGGGAAAGTAGGATGAAGGTATTTGTTAGGAGATAAAACACCATGAATTGCAAAGGCATCGTCGCCAATGTATTTAACGGTAGCAGGAATACCCATCGTACCATCTGATGACATACTACCCGGCGAATCGGCAAATGCATAGTTGCCGATATGTTCGAGTCCTGTATGCATCTGTATATATCCCAGAGATGAGCATGCAGCAAAAGCTGAGTCGCCTACATGCTTAACGCTTGCGGGAATATCCACCAGCGTAGCATAGCATCCTGCAAAGTTAGCTGCACCAATGTATGTCAAACCGCTCGGCAAATTTAATGAGCCAGATACATCCCATGCCGTTATGTAGCAACCGCGTAGGGCGTAGTCGCCGAGACGCTTGAGGGTAGAAGGAATCGATGTGATAGTGAGGTTTTTGCAACCGTCAAAGGCATGGTCACCTATCTCAGTCAGTCCTTCGTGTAGAGGACAAGCGGTTAGATTGGTATTGCCTACATAGGCATAATCGCAGATGGAGGTAACGGTTGTAGGTAGAGAAGTAGAAGCTATTCCGTAAGCCTCGCTAAGCATCTCCCACGGGACATCGCCTTGTGCATCATATTTATACATCTCACCTGAGCCTGTGAACGACAAGTCTCTATTGGACAGGGTATAAGTCCACTCAACATTCTCGCCGCAAGAACCGGACAGAACTTGTTCTATTATCCATTCTAATTTCATCTGTCCCCAAATAGGCGCAGCTTTCCACTCTTTGTATGATAAATACGGCACGTGAAGTCCCATTTTATTTACGCCGGGCCCGCCAATTTGAAAGGCATTAGGATGGAGCACCGGTATATGGTTGTTTGAAGCATAGAATTGCCAGTAATTATTATTAGCATTGGTATTCTCAAAAGCGGACTCGCCGATGGAGTCCAAGTGAGCCGGAAGATTTATTCTGCAGTTACTCGAAGTATTGACATTCATGCAGGCATACGGAGGAATATACCTCAGCGAGTCATGCAACGGCAGAATAGAGCTACCGGCACCAACTACTGAGTACAATTCAGGATACTTAATAAGAACCGTAGTATCACCCGAATACAATACGCCATCCACGCTTGCGTACTTGGTATTAGGTGTATCGAAGAAGAATCTCTTAGTGCGATTACGATTGAAAGAACGAGGCACAATCGAATCCAAGGCTGCAGAGAAATGAACCTCCTCCAACAGACTACAATAAGTAACTGCATCCTTTTCAATCAGTTCTACGCCGGGCAGATATAGTTTCGTTATATTCGCGTTGTTAAAAGTTCCGGTAGGCAAAACTTTCAAGCCGGCGTGTGTGGTAAGGGGAGCTGATAAAACAAGCTTCGCTTTGGGAATCTGCAGGATCTGCGAGCCGTCAGCATTATATAGCACACCGTCACAAGAGCTATAGTGGGCGTTTTCATCTTCGACTGTAAATTGTCTTAATTGATCACAATTATCAAAGGCCTTATCGCCAATGCTTGTGACACCGGCGGGGATATTAATAGTACTCAAACCGCTGCAACCGTCGAAGGCGTTAGCTCCGATAGTTGTGACGCTGGAAGGGATAGTTAATAAGTGTAAATCGCTACACCCCTTGAAGGCGTTAGCTCCGATAGTTGTAACACCGGCAGGGATAGATACTTCGTCCAGGTTGCTGCAATCTTTGAAGGCACTAGCTCCGATAGAGGTAACGGTATTGGGAATTGTTACCGAGGACATGCCGCTACAGCCGGAGAAAGTATAATCATTGACGCTGGTAACGCCGGAAGGTATATCTATTGAGTCCAAACCGCTACAGCCTTCAAAAGCGCCTACGCCTATAGTATTGACGCCGTTGGGGATGTCTATTGATGTCATGCCGTTGCAGCCGTATAGAGCGCAATTTCCAATACCGGTGACGGTGTTGGGAATAGATATCGAAGTAAAACAGCCGCCTCCGGCGAAGGTATAGTTCTTAATGCTTGTCGTACCGTTAGGAATAACCAAATCGGTTACTAAGGCGCCATTTAGATAAAGGTTATGCGCATAAGACAAAGGATTCGCATAAACGGAACCGAAATTGATAGCGCACCATGCTTCCAAATCGGCAATATGGACTGCGGTCAAGCCGGTGCACATCTGATATGCATTAGTTCCAATATAGGTAACCCACGCAGGTATAGTCACAGATGTCAAAGCGGTGCAATTATAAAAAGCGGATTCTCCTATACTGTGAATACTGTTAGGGAGTGGCACAGAGCTCAACTTGGTACAGTAGGAGAAAGCACCTGTTCCAATGCTGTTAATACCAAACGGGATCTCCACAGAGGTTAATTCGCTGCAACCATAAAAAGTCGATTGCGCAATAGCGGTCATGTTCTCTGAAAGCGTCACAGAACGTATACCGGTGCAATTTTGGAACGCATTATCACCGATACTTGTGACGGAATTAGGGATAGCCACATTGAAAGCATTATAGTTATTATAATACACACAATTCAAATTGGTGCAACTAGCAAAAGCACGTTTGCCAATGCTTGTCACACCCTCGCGGAGCTGAACTGTGTACAAATTATTGCAATCGGCAAAAGCGCGATCTCCAATATGCGTGACACCGGGAAAAACATCAACAAACGTTATGATGGAACGGTAGCTACTCCATGGCGGCAAGATGCTATTAAAATCTTTCATATCACCGGAGCCGGAAATAGTCATAATGCCGGACTCGGTGTTTAACGACCATGATACATTAGGACCGGCATCATCGCCGCCCACTACTTCAGCATGGAGAACAAAAATACTAAGAATAACAAAAATGGAAGAGATAATAGATCGTTTCATGGTCTTAAGGATTTAGTAGGTTAATCAGTAGATATCGGCGGCAAAGATACAACTAATTTTTGATATACACAAGACTTTACGCAAAAAATGTTATCTCTACCTGCATATGTGTCTGTTTTTTAGGCGTAAAGTGTTGTTTTTCATTCAAATCTACGAACGTAAATTCGAGGATCGTCCCTTTGGATTATTGCCAAATCTACTACATTGATTCTGTATTGGCAAGAATTAACTGACCACATCAGTTACACGTTTCCGAGGACCCGTCTATTCTTCTTATAGTCACTCAGCCTCTCTCGCCGAGACCTTACCATAGGATAACCATAAGATAACCATAAGATAACCATAGGATAACCATAGGATAAACCACTGTAACCCGTAACCTGTCTCCTGTAAACTATATATACATAGTATATATACTTTTTGTTCGTTCAAAAATAGACCAAAAGGCTTGCATATGTCAGAAAAAAGTTGTACCTTTGCAGCCGCAAAGGTTTTGCATCTGACAGAAATGGCTAAAATAGGTATATTTGACAGCGGTTACGGCGGTTTGACTATTCTCAATGCTATCCGCCGGCGATTGCCCCAATACGATTATTTGTATTTGGGTGATAACGCGCGTGCTCCGTACGGAACGCACTCTTTCGATGTCATCTACTCCTATACGCGCCAAGCCGTCCAATACTTGCTTGAACACGATTGTGCTTTAGTCATATTGGCTTGTAATACTGCATCAGCCAAGGCACTACGAACCATTCAACAGCACGACCTGCCCGAGATCAACCGTTCATCCGGACGACCGATTGTCAATTGTCTGGGAGTCATTCGCCCGACGGTAGAAGCAGTTCCTTCTATTACTGCTACCGGCCATATCGGTATTCTGGCTACTCCGGCTACCGTCTCCTCTGAGTCTTATGTGCTCGAGTTGGAGAAGATTAGCCAAACGAGCGGCAACGGACAGCACTTGCACATTGTCCAGCAGGCATGTCCTCTGTGGGTGCCACTCATCGAAGCCGGCGAACACGACAAACCAGGAGCCGACTATTTCGTCGATCTCTACCTTCGCCGTCTCATGGACCAAGACCCGCAGATTGACACTATCGTTCTCGGATGTACCCACTATCCGCTCATCAAACCGAAGATTGACCGATGGTTGCAGTACAATGCCCCCAAACCCATCCATGTCATTGCGCAGGGAGACCTTGTAGCTGATAGTCTGGCAGACTATCTCACTCGCCATCCGGAATACAGCAGTCAACTGACTACCAACAGCTTATGCGACTTCTTGACAACAGAAAATGCCGACCGCTTCTCGCAATCGGCATCTGTCTTCTGTGACATCCCTATTCAGGCCAAGCACATCCACCTCTAAATATTAAAATCTGCAATCCCAACCGGCGCTCTACGCTAACTGATATCTGCCCAATTATGCGCCTCTATACGAAGGACATCGAGCCGATGTTTGTACATCTTGTTGCGCTCGTCTGTTAACATCGGATCCGCATCCAATATCTCCTTGGCAGCATGACGCGCCAACTCCAGCAACTGACCATCCGTTGACAGATTGGCTATATGCAGTTCAAACGGCAGACCGCTCTGCTGCGTTCCCTCCAGATCGCCCGGTCCACGTAACTGCAAATCGGCCTCAGCGATACGAAATCCATCGTTAGTCGCCACCATGATATCCATTCGTTTGCGAGTCTCATTACTCAGCTCCATATCGGTTAACAACAAACAATAACTTTGGTCTGCGCCACGGCCCACTCGACCGCGTAACTGATGCAACTGACTCAAGCCGAAACGCTCGGCGTTCTGTATCACCATCACCGTCGCGTTCGGCACATTCACTCCCACTTCGATAACGGTGGTTGCAACCAGTATTTGCGTCTCGCCGGAGGCAAAACGCTGCATCTGAATATCTTTGTCCGCAGCCTTCATTTGGCCATGAACCATCGAGATCCTATATTCCGGAAAGGCTTCACATAGTTCGTTATACCCGTTCTGCAAATCCTGCAAATCCATCTTCTCATTCTCTTTGATAAGCGGATAGACCACATATACTTGCCTTCCCTGCTCTATCTGCTGATGAATGAACGAATAGACCTGCGCACGTCGCTGGAGTGAATAATGAACGGTATGAACCGGCTTACGTCCCGGCGGCAGTTCGTCTATGATACTCACTTGCAGATCGCCGTAGAGCGTCATTGCCAGTGTGCGAGGTATAGGTGTTGCTGTCATTACCAATACATGGGGAGGCATCGTATTTTTGCTCCATAGGCGCGCACGCTGCGCCACGCCGAAACGATGCTGCTCGTCTATGATGACAAGTCCGAGATTGCGCCATTGCACTTCGTCTTCGAGCAACGCGTGCGTTCCTATAAGTATATGTATTTGTCCGTCTCGCAGACCTGCGTGCAGCGGTTCACGTTGTTTCTTGGTAGTCGAACCGGTGAGAAGTGCCACATTGACATAGGGCGCCTCTTCATTGTTCATATGCAACTGTTCGTTGAGCGGTTCCAGAAATTTCTTGAGTGTCTCATAGTGCTGGTTGGCCAATATCTCCGTCGGCGCCATGATACATGTCTGATAGCCGTTATCTACAGCCAACAGACAGCACATCAGAGCCACCAGTGTCTTACCCGAACCGACATCTCCCTGCAGCAAGCGATTCATCTGACGGCCGGACTTGAGGTCTTCGTGTATCTCACGGATGACACGTTTCTGCGCGTTAGTCAGTTCGAACGGCAGAGACTTGTATAACGAATGGAATCGACTACCCACCAGCGGCATTCGGAAACCTTCGTTCATCTCGCGCCGTTTCATCTGGCGCAATATCTGCAATTGGATGAAGAACAGTTCTTCAAACTTGAGTCTCGCTCGCGCATTCTGCATCGATTGGGTGTCGCGCGGAAAATGGACATTGACGAGGGCTTCTGTCAGCGGCATCAAACGATATTGCTGCAGTATATCCATGCCCATCGTATCCGGCACTCCCATTCTCAGGTCCGGCAACAACTCGGCGATGATAGAACGCATAACCTTGGAGTTGAGACCGGATTTCTTCATCTTCTCCGTGGTGTTGTAATACGGCTCCAGTCCCTGCGTCATCTCCGGAGTCACTTTGTTCCATGGTGTCAGGTCGGGATGAACAAAATTATAGGTGTGGTTAAACCGGCTGGGTTTGCCGAAGAGCAGATATTTGACGCCCTTCGCCAACTTGACATATTGCACGCCTTTGAACCACACCAACTCGCATTGATGCGAACCATCGTTGAAGGTTGCGCTCAATCGTTGCGCTTTGCCTATGCCTATCGTGTGCCATTCGGTTACTTCGCCCACTATCTGCACGTACGTATCCTCATCCGCAATCTCTGCTATTCGATAGAAGCGACTGCGATCTATATACTTATAGGGATATTGGCGCAGCATATCCATCGCTGTGCGTACGCCCAGTTCCGAACGAAGAATGTCGGCACGCTTGGCACCGACATTCTTACAATAGGTTATATCTCTATAGGAAAGCTCCATGTATAGACAATTTTGTTCTAAACATAAAGGGTCCGCATGGCAAACTGCTTCCGAAGCCTCTTCGGTTATTGCAACTTGAAGTTAACCGGTACCGTATATTTCACGCGTACTGCTTTACCACGTTGCTTACCCGGTTTCCATTTAGGCATCGATTTGATGACGCGGATAGCCTCTTTGTCCAGCGAAGGATCGCCACCTGAACGCACTACCTCAACCTCTACAATCGAGCCATCCTTGTTCACAACGAACTGGCAGATAACACGACCCTGAATACCGTTCTCTTGTGCAATAACAGGATACTTAACGTTCTCACTCAAATACTTGAAGAGAGCCTGCTGACCACCCGGGAACTCCGGCATTGACTCAACGACTACGAAGACTACTTCTTCCTCTTCTTCCTCTACAGGTGCCTCCACAGGAGCTGCGATAACAACTTCCACTTCCTTGTCATCCTCGGTATTCACCTCGATAGACTCTACCTCTTTGTCATCCTCTACGACATTCAGTACTTCTACTTCTTGTACTTGTGGGGGTGGTGGTGGAGGAGGTGTCTCTTGAGTGGTCTGCTGGATGTCGATCTCTTCCTCAATAAGGAAATCGGTGTCGGTCACCTCGTACTTGGTCACTTCACGCTCCGTCCACTCCAGCGCTACATAACATAGGCTGAGTACGAATACGAAGCCCATAAGAACATATACAATCTTGTTGTTCTCCAGGCTGGCTTGTTCTGATTTCTTTAATTGCATATTCAGTGCTTTTTAGATACGAAAGATTAAAATCGGCCACAAAGGTACTGCTTTTTTCTCGGATGTGCAAACGAAAGTGCATTTTTTTGCAAAAAAGAGTAAAAAAAATTAGTTATGGACCCATTACGTAAACAAATCTGGGCATTTTCTGACGCAAAATGTCGGCACACTTGGCACCGACATTCTTACAATAGGTCATATCTCTATAAGAAAGTTCCATATTAGACCGTATCACTCTGAGTAGAAAGACCACTTCACTCAAAGCAGAAAGAGTCCGCATGGCTAACTGCCTCAGAAGGCTCTTCGGTTATTGCAACTTGAAGTTAACCGGTACCGTATATTTCACGCGTACTGCTTTACCACGTTGCTTACCCGGTTTCCACTTAGGCATCGTCTTGATAACACGAACTGCTTCTTTGTCAAGCGATGAGTCTCCACTCGAACGTACAACCTCAATATCTACGATTGAACCGTCTTTGTTAACCACAAACTGACAAACCACTTTGCCCTGGATACCGTTTTCTTGTGCGATAACAGGATACTTAACGTTTTCACTCAAGTACCGGAAAAGAGCTTGTTGACCACCCGGAAACTCAGGCATAGACTCCACTACCTTAAATATCACATCATCCGGCTCATCCGGCTCATCCGGGATGTCTGTAACGGGAGGTGCGATAACTAATTCCTCTGTCTTGTCATCCTCCGCATTGATTTCGAGGGACTCTACCTCTTTGTCGTCATCTACTACTATCAACGCTTCCACTTCTTGTACTTGTGGTGGAGGAGGTGGTGTCGTTTGTTGCTGTGTTTGCGGGATATCTAAATCGTCCGGGATTGCATCCCAAATATTGGATATAGGCGCAATCTTCTTAACCTCATCACTCCATTCTAATGCAACAAAGCATAAACTTAGAACAAAAATGAAACCCATAAGAATGTAAACAATCTTGTTCTTCTCCAAACTGGCTTTTTCTGATTTCTTCGATTTCATACGTTTTGTGTTTTAGATGTGTTAGACAAAAAAAGTTAAATGATGATTTTTCTCTTATGAACGTTCAAGATCTAAATCGACCGCAAATATACTATTTTTTCTTTAGATATGCAAATAAAAATAGAAAAATTTGTGCATTTCAGAATATTTTTGTACCTTTGCACTCGAAAAATGAATAATCTACTCGCAAAAATATGGAAATCGCCATCTGCCCGCAATGTTGGTAAGTTACTTTCGGCAAATATCATTGCGCAGGCATTGGGCATTTTGATCTACCCGATTCTCACGCGCATCTACAGAGCGGAAGATTTTGCATTGCTTAGTCTTTTTACCAGCATAGCAGGTTTCGTTGTGCTTGCAGCAAACGCGGAATATCACTATGCGATTGTTTTGCCCAAGGAGGAGAAACGCGCCCGTTCGCTCGTACATCTCTGCCTGCTGCTCCTCATTCTGACGACGATCATTCTTTGTCTTTCCTTACCTTTTGCACCGCGAATAGCGGATCTATTCAAAGCGCCCGATTTAGCGCGGTGGTGGGGATTATTGCCTCTATGCGTTGCAGCCTTAGGCGGTTGGAATATTCTCAACTACTGGTACATGCGCCGCACTGCTTTCTCTCGTATCAGCGGTTACCAAATAACGCAGAGTCTTTTCTCTGCTGTCGGCAAGATCGGTTTCGGAGCACTGCGATGGCTGCAAGGCGGAATGATTATTGCGAGTGTAGCGGCTCCGATACTATCACTGGTTATCAGCCTGAGTATAGCGTGGAAAAAGCATATACGCGAATTGCTTACAATCGATTATGCGGACATCAGACATGCAGCGCGTGAATATGCCAATTTCCCGAAGTACAATCTACCGCGCTCGCTGGTCAATTCAGCCGCTCAATCGTTACCCATATGGCTATTGACACCGCAGTTCGGGTTGGACCGGATTGGTCAATTCTCGCTGGCGATGATGGCAGCATTCGTTCCATTGAATATTATCGCGCGCGCGTGCTACCAAGTTCTTTTCCAACGTGTATCGGAGTTGGTTCAACGAGGACAATCGATTCGTTCTGTACTGACTCAGTTCTGCTTATGGACAGGCGGCATCGTAGCCATAGGCATGACGATTGTCTATTTTGTCTTGCCGCAATTAGTCTCGCTCTTGTTTGGCGCAGAATGGATAGACACAGCAGATATTATCCGCCATCTTTATCCGTACTTGGTATTGATACCGCTGTGCGGTTCAATCTGTTTTCTTTCAGATGTGTTTGCCAAACAGAAAACCGCCATGTGGATGGAGGTTGGCTATGTTCTCGCAATGTCAGGAGCCTTGCTGGTTGGTATTCATTGGAATAGTTTTATGTGTGCCGTCAGTTTGTTTGCCTGGACACGATTTGCCTATTTGAGTGTGCAGCTATGCTGGTACGCATCTTTGACACGTGCCTATCATAGAACGTTGGAATAGATATCTTTCAGTTTTCTGCCCACTGCTTCAGCAGAGAAACGCTCTAAATAGAGATTCTCCTTCTGTCCTTTGTTTGCCTTATTTCGCTGAACGATTTCATTATTGAATAGTATCGTTTCCATAAACTCAGCAAACGTTCCGGGCTTGTTTTGCGCTATCTCTTGCGGCACGATGATGTCGGCCAGTTCTTCGGCAATGCCCACCGGTGTGGACAAGACGGGTACTCCTGCCGCGACGGCTTCAGCAAGTACCACTCCGTATGTCTCGTAGCGGCTACTGAGAACGAAGGCATCTGCTCGATGCATTCTGTCTGCCACTTCTCTCGGTGGCAGTTCGCCCGTCCACTCCAGCAAGTCGGCAGGAATATCCAATCTCTGTGCGAAAGCGCGCACTTCCGCATAATTGACACCCGTTCCGACCAGTACGAGTTTCCAGTCCCGGCGTTTCTCGGACAACATCTTGGCGGCTCGCAGCAGTCCCTTCACATTCTTGGCCCGCTCATCGAAGCAGGAAACATGCAGAAGAGTTTTGGGAGTTGTCTCATTGTTCTCATTGCCGCGTGATTGTTTTGCTTGGAAGAAAAAGTCGTCCACCACATTATCTATCAATCCCCATTGTCGAGCTTTGAAACCACATGTTTGCATGGCGCGTTGCAGCAACATACTGACGGTTAGGACATATGAAGCCTGCGAGCAGATAAACTTGTACATTCTGCGTTTGAGCGCATTCTTCTGCATCATCTGCCCGTTCTCCGGCATATAGCCGCTCCAGTGTTCTACTATGATATAGGGAATATGGTAGCGCCATTTGAGCCACATGGCCAGCAATCCCTGCTTCTGGATGACATTGAGTTGCACGATGTCGGGTCTCCAGCCTGTTTGGCACAGACTCTTCCACTGCCGCCACATGTCTCTCCACTTAGGAGCGTCAATGACCTTCACGTCGCAACCTTGCGCACGGACTGCGTCCGCGTGCTTTTGCACGAAGAGTCCCGCCATCTCGTCACGCTCTGACGGGTACCATGGTGTCAGGAAGAGGACTCTCACCGTCTGATCCTCCATTCGCGCAGTTTCTGGAACCAGATAGCCAAGCAGAAGAGCGGTTTGTAATACTTCTCAACGCTGTAATAGGTTACCGGTGTACTGCCGAATTGTTTGTAGTGACGGGCAATGCCGCGGTCCATTGATCCCTCGAAGTCGAACTGCACATGTTTTTCTCTGGCCAGTTTCATGGCCTCGAGTACCAGCAAAGCGCCGGCTCCTGAGTCGTTGAAGGCATAGTCCAAAGCCGGCAGGAGATAATACATATATTTCTTATCCCAAACGAGGAAAGCAGCCGCATATGGCTGACCATCGGCATTGTGAATCGAAAGCACCTGACATTGATCCAATCTCTTGGCCTTGCGCTCAAGAACTAATAGGAACTCGCGCGTGTATATCATGCTGCGCCTGCGCTCGCTCATGCAATGGGAGTGAAAACGATAGAAATCCTCAACACTCATATTGCGTTCGGCATGGAGACTCAAGGCTTTTTGCAGCTGACGTTTCTTGTTCTTGCTGAACGAATCGATCAGGGCGTCCAAATCGCTAAGATTGTCCACGCGATAAGTCACGCGTTCTTTTACTTTGAAACCCAAAGCCCGCATAGCATCCACGCAGAGACTATTCGGCATATACTGTTGATAATAATATGCCAGGTTCAGTTCTGTGAGTTGCTCGCTGAGGTTACGGCACACTTCGGCAATCTTAAAGCGGTCGGCCGTAGTGGCAGCATCCACCCATATACCGCCGACTTGGGTCAATTGGGGCATCAATATATAGCGATACCAGGCACGCTTACGAATGAGATATGGCAACGCACCGAGTATATTGCCATTCTCATCTTCCGCCAGCAGCACGTCCCACTCCTTGCCCGCACACACAGCGTCCATCCACCATGGTTTGAGAAAGATGGGCATATATTCCTGCTGGGCAGCCCATTCTATGTATCGTTCCTTATTGGTCATTTGTTATTTTGACTTTTGTCTCGCTTTCGATGCGCGTCAGTTAACTTCTGAATAGTCCCAAGAACCCGTTACCTCCTTGCGGCACTTCGTTCTCGTTGCCGATAGGTGCTTCCGACATATTCTGCTGGATATCTGATGCTTCATCATTATTGTCGGTCACCTGCAATCCGTCGTTACGGCGATATTGGTCGGGTTTGTAGAGTATCTGTATATTTTCTGCAATGATTTCTGTTTTGCGACGAATCTGTCCGTCTTTTTCCCAGGTACGTGTTTTGAGTTTTCCCTCGACATAGATTTTCATACTTTTGCGGACGTACTGCTGAGCCCATTCAGCCAGATTACGCCAGAGAACAATCGGGTGCCATTCTGTTACGTCCGGTACTTGGGTTCCGTTTTGCATGGTGTAGCCTTTTTCGGTTGTAGCGAGATTAAATGTAGCGATGCACACGCCTCGATCCAGATAACGAACTTCCGGGTCATTACCCACGTTGCCAATTAGAATAACTTTGTTAACGCTTGCCATAATGTCTTACGTTTAGAAATAGTAAAATTGATAGTAATGTATTGTGTTTTCACATTTATTATAAACCTCAGCAAATAAACTTTGCGCTGCAAAATTACAACAAAAAAATGGTATATGCAAGTTTTTGTGTGTTTTTTCTTCAAAAACAATCATTTTCGTATAAAAAGGTAAGTACGCGGTTTTCGTGCCGGGTCATCGTTTCTCTGTTTTGCGGATCATTTTCTTTTATTCTCCAAAAGCACAAGGATTATTGTGTTCTGTACACAAAAGCGGCCGCCGTGTGGCAGCCGCAGGATTGAAAAAGCGATTGCTATGATACATGTGCCTTCGCGGCACGAAAACTAATTTCTGTTATTTCTTATGCATAACAAAATCGGCTTCTGATACTAATCCATTCGTTATTTTAGGATCGCCTGTTTCTCGTACTTGTATTGGATATGTCCTTGTTTGACTCTCATACATATCGGTAGTATCTGTGGCAATAAGTGTCACTTCTGATGGCCATTCTATAGTTTTCGGGAAACTCTTGTACATGTAATGTAAGCCAAACAAACCTTCCTTATTGCTTAGTCCCTTCTTGATTTGCCATTTCATTTGACTGAGATCCAATGCAAAGTTAGTAGTATCAACACACACTTGAATCCCTTCCAATGGGAGCCCATCTTCCGTTGATATTGTTCCAGTTATATAAAAGGATGGTTCTATAGACTCTACACTCGGATTTTCCTTTTGCTTACATCCAATAAGCGAAATGGCGCAGATGGCAATCGCGAGATACTTAAAATAATTTCGTTTCATAAAAATAGTATTTAATTGGGTTAAACAAATAATTATTTGGCATGTTAATTAAGTTTGAGCATTTTGCTGGTCGCAACAATCTTACCATCAACATTTAGAACAAGTTGGTAAACTCCTACCGGAATATTACCACAATCTAATGTGTAGTTTGGTTGCTCTTTAACCGATTGCTGGAATAAACCAATTCTGTCACCCACCAGCGACAATGTATAATTTCCTCGGTATGGCACATACTCATTATCTACGAGTTTTTCGATTCGAATATTTGCAGTAGTCGATATCACCGGATTCTCATATACCAAGCGATATAATGCCATGCCACTTTGTGTATATTCCTGCCCTTCGTTATTGGCCTCTCTTTGTGGAGCACGCGCTATAGCAGAAACTGTATTCGGTGTTCCTTTGAGTTCGATATTCTTGTTGATTACATAGGAATATCCGCCACAAGTAATGGTAGCTGTCAGTGTTGCTGTTCCGGAAAAGTACACCCATTCTGTTTTCGATGGAAGTTGTGCCTTCGCTACTCTTTTAGCGGCTTCCTTAATCTCGTCATCACGAGGAGATATTGGTCCATCAAACTTTTGTCCGGGGTACTTACCGCGCTCTACTGTGACAGTTGTGGTAGTATTTCCATTCACAAATGAGATCGGGTTGAAAAGCAATTCCACAGATTTATAAGGACCGGAGTTGTATTTATACGTCCACTTGATAGTTGCGTCGCTCGGAACATTAGAAACACGATAAGAAGCTTGATCTGTCAGTGTACTTGGCCCTTCTATTTGCGGATTAACGACGAACTTAACGTTGTAGCGATTGGCATCATTCTGAATAAAACAGATGTCTACTCCTGTCGGGGTATGCGTCTGCATAGAAGTAGCACTCGGTGTGCTATTCGAGGTAAAGAATCGCTTACCATTGAGAGGATATGGCCATTCTGCATCATTCGTTCCATATGACGCCGGGTTTT
>JAILDU010000091.1 GCA_024689005.1 Paludibacteraceae bacterium | reverse complement strand
ACGCCTTGCGCCGCTGAAAAACAAACATTCGCCCATTCGCCATTCGTCCTTTCGTCCCTTCGCCCATTACTTTCGTCCATTCGCCCATTACTTTCGTCCATTCGCCATTCGCCATTCGCCATTCCCCCCCCCTTATCGAGGGGGCTGGGGGGTGTCCCTTCCTTCATTCGTTCA
Source organism: Paludibacteraceae bacterium (assembly GCA_024689005.1). Classification (GTDB taxonomy): domain Bacteria; phylum Bacteroidota; class Bacteroidia; order Bacteroidales; family Paludibacteraceae; genus Colicola. The sequence continues at coordinate 15,137 of JAILDU010000091.1, read as the reverse complement.
TTCCTTAACTGTCGATTACGAGAAAGACCTAGGTGATACCTAGGTTATACCCAGGTTATACCTAGGTTATACCTAGGTTATTTAGCGACTCTTAAGCCACTTTTAAGCCACTATCGAGCCGCTATCGAGCCGCTATCAAAACGAAAAGCGGATGGCTTGTGCCACCCGCTAATCGTGTTTGCTATGTCATCTCACTTTACTCCGCAGTCCATTTACGACCATCGGCATCTACGAACCACAACAAGCCTTTTCCTTTCTGCACTTTTGCGACCTCCTGACCATTCTGTTGCAGCACTATCTCGTCCGCAAACTCTCTGAATATGCGACTGTCGTCTTTCGAACTCGCCTTGTCGGAAATTCTCACTTCATACCGCGCATCTATATTGGACGAACCGGACTGCATGTTCATTTCAAAGATCTTCCGGTCTATACAATCTATCCACAAGTCTATCTTTTCCGTCTCTGTGCCAAATTGTACATGCTTATTAACCATTTCTTCGCCACAATCGCAATCTTTTCTGCCACGGTTATAATCTTCCGACATAGCCACTACAACATATTCTATCGTATCGCTACCGTTCACCAAACGTACGACGTCATTCAACTCATAGGGGGCATAGGAATAGAACTCTTCCCGCGGAAAATTGTCAGGCACTAAATACGGATCACAACCGTTCAATACAATTGCCAAGAGCACAATTAAATACGACTTCGTCTTCATTGCTTGAGATGATTATGCTTGTTGCCACTTTTGCTAAAACGCCGCAAAGATAATACTTTTTTTTCATTTATGCAAATTATTCGCAGCAAAAAACAGAAGAGGCACCTCTTCGATGCCCCTTCCGTTATTTACCACTCAGTTTATTGTACGATGATAAACTTGCGCCCTTTTTGTATCAAGATACCCGGTGTATTGCGATCTACCCGCGTACCCTGTATATTATAGAACGGACCATCCATATCAATCTTCACATGCGTATTTTCCACGCCTTCCGTATTGTCTATCGGATAGTCATAGCCGTCCTCGTCATAAGCCAATATCTCTGTGCTTTCGATCACTCCTGCGTAAGCATGTCCTGCCTCGTCCGTGAACGAATATTCTACGCGGTAATTATCTTCGCCTAAACTGGTGATGGTGATTGTGCCATCCACTATACCGAGTTCCACAGTGTCTGTGCCCTGTGTGATTACCACATATGAGAATTCCGTTCCTATGCCGCCGGCTGCATCTTCGCCCAAGTCGAACGAATAACTGCCCGCAAACGAATGAGCTCTGCTCGAGTAGAGATCCAACGAAGCAAAGACGCCGTCACCCACAGGATATTCATAGCCTTCTTCGTCTTCCTCCCAATTTTCAAAAGCATATAGGTCAAGACCAAAGATATGATTGCCCTTCTCTGTCTCGCCGTAGTAAGTTGCTTGCAGATCCGTAAATACTACGTCCAATGTGTCTGCTTGGAATTTCTTTACCGATACGAAGGTAGCGTTCACCACTTCGTCTGTTGTGTTGTACAACTTGTATTCCTCTGCCAGTATGGTCAGTGTGTCTTTCTCGTCCACACCCATCTCCTTAAATTTCTGGGCAACACCCTCAGCGGTCAACAGGCCATAGACATAGATAGTGCCGCTTTCGTCGGTAAAGTCAAAGTTACCATACTTGTTGTACGAACCGTCTTTGTCTCGCTTAATATTGCTTACCACACCCGTCAGGTAGCACTTGCCGCCCTTGGCTGCTATAAACTCTGCTATCGTCTTTGTCTCGATATCGGCAGCCTCTTTGACGACAATAACGCAACTATCGCTAATCTGGTTTGCTGTCGCGAAAATCTTCACTTCGCCTGCAGCCACACCGGTTACCACGCCGCCAAGCACTTGGGCAATACTGTCGTTCTCGCTACGCCAAACCAACTCGTCATTTCCGTCACGTTGAACATTCAGCGTCACGCTCTTTCCTATTTCTATCTCTGCCGTGTCAGGGCTGACTGCCAGAGTCGTTGTTGCCACTGGAGCCGGCTTCTCACGCACAATAATAATACTATCCAGATAGATGGCACCGTCGTTCGAGCGAAGTCCTATATATTCGTAGTCTTCCTCAAACTCATAAACCTGCCTGCTTCCGTTGCCGTACGACAATTTAGCAATCGGATTACTTCCTGTTCCATACATGCTTGCGATAGCGGTAAACGGCTCGTTGGACGCATATACATTCACCGTGCCTTTTCCTTGAAGAACATCCGTACTATTCGGCTTGTTTGGATTGAACTTGACGATCACGCTGGCTATATTGCCGGCCGACTTCGTACAGATGATACCCGAGTTGCCGTTTTTGCTGCGCATCTGAATAAACTCACCGCCCAGTTCTCCGCTGGCTGCGTTGATTGCATATTCGGCACCGCTCGGCACAGCGAAACTGGTGTCTGCATAACTGATTCCTTCACCTGTTGTCGGCAGTCCTGTCACACCGAACACGATGGTATCATTCTTCGTTACACCCACTATCGGAGCAGCCTTGACGATTGCATTCAGAGCCACCTCTTTGCTTGCTGCGCCTTCAGCCTTGACCACTGCCGTTGCAGCATAAGTGCCGGCTGCATCTGCCGTAAAGACTACCGTCAGTTTGCCTTCTGCAATTGATGCGGCAAAATGATCTTTCTGTGCTCCTGTCACTTCTACCGACAGAACGGCATTCTCTGTCACGGACACCGCTGTTTCCAGACTCTTTCCTGCTTCGGCCTCCTCTACCGACAGGTTGCCGAAACTGAGCGAAGTTGTGCCGACCGTGATCACCGGAACAACCTTAGTCACCGTCACCATGCACGTATCGCCGATATTATTAGCCGAAACGTATATCTTCACCGTTCCTTCTGCGACACCGGTCACTACGCCGTTTTCCACAGTCGCTATCGACTCGTCTGCGCTGCCCCATACCATCTCGTCGTTTCCGTCACGATCGAAACTCAGCGTCACTTGCTCGCCAACCTTTATCGTTGCTTCTTTCGGGCTTACGCTGATAGCGGTAGTCGGCACTTCCGGCTCCTCCAGTTTGTACAATGCAACGGACTTGATATTGTTATACGTCGTGTCACTATAGTAACGGAATCGCGACGAATTGCTGTTATACTGCAGATACGTTCCGTTGGATACAATCTCTGCTTTGCCGTTCTTGAACGATAGTGTATTCAACACCGCAGCATCAGCCAATACCAACGCGCTATTCCCGGCTTTACCACTCAGGTACTTATCACCTATTTTCAGCGAGTACCCGCCTTCCATCGAAGCCACTGTGATGGTATAATCCTCATTGCCGGCTTGTTTGATCTTGCCTTCTGAGATAACCACTGCCTTTCCGTTATTGTTGGCATCGGTTCCGTTAAAGACATAACCCGCTGTTCCGGATGTCTCATATACCAACAGATACTTGCCGCTCCAGTCTGTTGGTCCGGCTGTTACTCTCACAAATCCCGGAACAGGGGCAGGTTCTTCCACATTCACCTCCAAAGGCACTTTCACCATATCGGCTCCCGTTGCGCTGACTATCAGTGTGTCTTTGTAATTGCCGACTGCATTTACCGAGAACACTACCTTGCTCTCTGCTGCACTCCAACTGAACGGCGAACCCAATGCATATTTCAATGCACACTCCGCATCTGCCACCTTGTTACTTACACTGATGGTGAATGCCTGCTCAGCATTCGCAATGCCGTCTTCCAACTCTACTGCTGTACTCCAGTTCGCCGGTTCCACCGTAATAACCGGCACCAACTCTTCTATGCTAACCGAAACGGCTATCTGCTTGTTTACACTGCCGGACGATATATTCACTACGTCAGCATATTGACCTGCCGCCGTTGCTTCATAACTGACAAAAACGGTGTCATTACTCAGACGTGCAGCAAAGATACTATTTGCATCTCCCATGCTCACTTGCAGCGTTTCTGTCAGGTTCTCCAGCGTCAATTGGGCAAACAGCGTATCGCGGAACAGCACTCCTGTCTCGCCGCGCTTGTACGAATGTCCGGCAAAGGACAATTCTGACGGATTTGCCTTGATATCCGGCGTACCTATAACGGCTGTCGGCACAAACAACTCCGCTGCCGTAATGTCTGCTCCGACAAACGAACCGCCCTCTATGAAGTTGTCAACTGTCTCCAGATTAGTCGGACTGCCATTCTTCTCCACCAGCACATAACTGCCCACAGGAGCCGCATTCTCCGACACAAACTCTCCTCCGGTCACAGAAGCCGTCGGCACACCGCCCGGATAACCGCAGTTATCCAGAACCAACGCGTTACCTGTCGAATTGGCACCGTTGCCGTAGTAGTTATACTCTGCTGCCTCACCGGTTGCTTTCAACTGGCCGCCAGTCACATTCACGTGACCACACTTGGCATAAACGGCCGTTGTTCCTTCTATCACACCGCCGGAGATATTCAATGTGCCGTTTTCCGGCTGATAGATTGCCACATCTTCCGACACCACACTCGCGCCCGGCAGTATATTCACTTCCGGATGACCGGCATCGGTTCCGTTACCCGAAATAGCGAAGTTCTCTCCCGTTGCACGCACGTTTCCTGCGCAGTTCAAGACAGGATTCCTTGCTATCGTCTTGTCAAATCCAACCACGATAGCCACGTCACCGTTAGCTGCGACGGTCGCACCCGGAGCTATGTTGCATGTTCCTGTGGCCAGAAACATACCACGCCAGTTACTTACCACTGCCGTTGCGGCAATGTTGATAACCGGACTACTCGGATCTTCCGAAGTGGTATAGATACCGGTGGTTTGCGTTCCTGACACTGTGCCTGCGCAGTCAAACACAGGGTTCTTACCCGTATCACCCCACACATAAACCACGTGATCTACCTGCGAAGTCAACGATGAGCCATATTCCAATACTACATGAGCATCGTCATAAACGCACAACGCGCGCAGCCCGGTATTAACGGATACGCCCGATAGCGTCAACTTGCCGGTATTGGCTGTCACACCACGACTGTTAGGAGACGCAATCACTCCATTCCGTAGTGTCACCTCACCCGCATTCAGCACAATCATGGTCTTCGCATGTGTTACCAACGTGTCATTGGAAATTGTTTTGCCATTCAGATCAATGGCATAAGTCTTGTCCACATTCAGAGTAATAGTGGACGCTAACTCAATGTCTGCCTGCAGTTCAATCGTCTCATCGTTCTGTACTGCGGCCACAGCCTCAGCCAACGACTCGTACTCCGCGTTACCAATCTTGGCAACCACGTCTGCAAACACACTTGTAAGTGCGACCATTAGCGCACTTAGCAAAAGGGTCAATCTTTTCATTGTGTTGTGTTTTGTTTTATGTTAGTAATATAAGGTATTTCTTTTTGTCTCACAGGACAAGATACATCATCTACATCAAAAGACAGACCTATAATCCCAAAAAGTCGCACAAAAATAATATTTATTTTGCAATTATGCAAATTTTTCAACAAAAATCTTCTAAAATTTGTGTATTTCTGTTTTTTATTGTACCTTTGCAACCGTTTTTCCGTAATACGCTACACCAGACCATTCGTCTAACTATATCCCGAAAACCATTCGGGACGCTTACTAGACGCTTACGGGACGATGTCGAGACACATTCGAGACAATCCTAGACAATACTCGAGAGCATATCGAGAGCATATCGAGAGCAAGTCGAGAAATGTGGCTATGAATTATCAATTATCAATTGTCAACTATCAACTAACTTGTACACCCAGATAGACAAGCTCATAGAAATCGACCGAATGCGACGCATCGTGCGCAAAGACGGCAAGGAAATCCATCTCACCAAGACGGAGTTCGACATCCTCAGTTTTCTCACCTCACAAGCCAACAGAAACAGAATATGCTCGCGAGAAGAAATCATCGAAGGCATTTGGGGCACTCATTTCAAATATGACACCGGAACGGTAGATGTACACCTCAGCGCTTTGAGGCACAAAATGGGATGGACCGTCAACGAACCCATCGAAACCATCCGAGGCATGGGATTTGTCTTCCACATGCAAGAGGATATCATCCATTTCACTTTCGACCTGCAAGCACTACTCATTGAGTGGCTGCGTACGTGGGAAGCAGAGATTCGTGGCAGAGGACTCTGTACGCAACTCCAACTCACTCCCTTCATCAACGAAATGACCATCTCGCCGGATGGACTCAAACACTTGCTCGATGCCGCCTTGCAGATGCTGCTACCTTGCGCCAAATCGGGATACCTCACTATCAAATCACAACTGACCATGGACCATTTCATCCTTTCGTTGGATATCAACGGCATGGTCAACGAACTCCGGTTCCCTATAAAAAAATGACACTTCTTGCAAAATCTTAAGAAAATCTTAATCATTCTTAAGAGAAAAAGCAGTACTTTTGCACTCGATTTTGAAATTATGAGAGGTAAAGTACTGTCAATTATTAGTCTGTTTGTGGTCTCTGCATTTGGCAGCGAGACCCAATGGGTAGCGGATTCTATGTCGCTGCCGGACGTTGAGATATCTGTTTCGCGCGTGGAGCGCCCTGCTGTCAAGCAACAGATGCAAATCAGCGTCCTCGACCAATACATTATAGAACAGGTGCACGTGAGCGCGCCTAAGGATGTCAGCAGCTTGGTACCCAATGTCTATATGCCCGACTACGGATCGGCTATGACCAGCAGTATTTATATCCGCGGCATGGGAAGTCGTATTAACGAACCCGTCATGGGCATGGTAGTGGATGGAGTCCCATTGCTCGACAAGAATATGTACGACCACGCCATGCAGGACGTCAAACGCATCGAATTGCTACGCGGACCGCAAGGTAGCATGTACGGACGCAACTCTGCCGCAGGCATCATGGAGATTCGTACTATCCAACCGCTCGACCTCACCACCTATTCGATTCGGGGATCTGTCAGCTACGGTTCTGCCAATTCTGTCAAGGCGCAAGCATCCTACTACATGCCCGTCAACGGCAAAATCGGTTGGGGCATCGCCGCGCGCTACCAGCGCACAGATGGTTTCTACACCAACGCTTACGATGGGTCGGCAGTGGATTACGGACAACAAGCAGGCGGAAGACTCGTTGTGGATAGCCGGCCAAACGATGACTGGCGACTGACCGGCACACTCTATGCCGATTGGGTCAAGCAGGGCGCTTTCCCCTATGCCTATGTTCCCACAGGACAAATCAACTACAACCAGCCCGGAGCCTATTCTCGCTTGGCATTGCTGCCTTCTCTGCGTGCCGAATACACCCGCGCAGGATACCATCTGCAACTCGTCGCAAGTTACCAGTACATGCACGACGACATGCTCATGGACAATGACTACACACCCGCAGATATATTCACACTCCAGCAGACTCAACGCCAGCACAATGCCACTATCGACGCTTTGCTCCGCGCTCCCAAACCATGCGACTGGTACGACTGGACTGTCGGCTTCAGTTCTTTTGCCAAGGCCAACAATATGAATGCACCCGTCACTTTTATGCGACAGGGTATAGACCAACTCATTCTCGGTAACGCCAACCGAGGCATACAAACAGCTTTCCCGGATGACTCTTTGTGTATAAGCAATGTCACCATGCCTATTCCGAGCATATTTGACTTGCTCAACATAGGAGCGGCCGTTTACCACCAGAGCCATTTCCGTTTCGGACAATGGCACATCAATGCCGGAGTGCGCATCGACTACGAGCACACACGAATGGACTACCTCAGTACTGCCGATGTCAACTACCGCTTTACGATGATCATGACTGATTTTGAAACCGTTCATACAGAAATCAGCGGAACGCAAGCTGCCAACTATATCCAGGTTCTGCCACGCCTGGCCATCTCCTATGACGCGCCATGGGCTACCATCTACGGATATGCCGCCAAGGGCTACAAAGCCGGAGGATACAACCCGCAGATATTCAGCACTATCACTCAAAACCAAGTGATGACGGATTTGGCAGCAGACATGGGAATGCACCTCGCTATAGCCGACCCGATGTTCTCCGATGTTGCTATCACGGCTTATCGTCCCGAACGGGACTGGACCTTCGAACTCGGCGCACACTTCACTCCGGCCGAAGGACTAAAAATAGATATTGACGGCTTTCATATACAATGTTATGACCAGCAAGTGACCATCTTCCCGAACGGAAAGACCACAGGACGTATGATGGCCAACGCCGCTCACTCACGTATCTGGGGCGCGGAAACAGCCCTGCACTACCGCTGGCAACGCGGCAATTGGCAGGGACTCGTTGACGCCTCGTACGGCTTCACTGACGCACGGTTCATCGACTTCAACGATGGTATGGGAGACTATTCCGGCAACGTCATCCCTTATGCGCCGCAACACACGCTCCACGGACTTGTCTCTGCCGAGTACCTCGTCGGACGCAAATGGCTCAAAAGCATCGGTCTGTCCGTCAAAGGCGACGGTATCGGACGCATCTACTGGAACGAACAGAATGACTGCTACCAGCCCTTCTACGGACTGCTCGGCGCCACACTGAACATAGAATGGAAATACGTCAAACTGCAACTGTGGGGCAAGAACCTCACCGGCACGAAATACGACGTCTTCTATTTCCGCTCCATGAGCAACGACTTCCTCCAACGTGGCAAACCACGCGAGTTGGGGGCGAAAATACTCTTTGAAATATAAGTATTTTTTTAGTTAGTAATATAAAGTAAAGTTTTAAAATTGTTAAAAAATGAAAACCATTAACAAACTGCAATTTGCAATCTGCGTTGTGTTGGTTGGTTTCTTCGCTTCATGCCACATTACCAACACAGAAGAACCAGTCATCAATCCGACTAACGAGGAGGGACAAACAACCGAAGTTTTCGAGGCAAGCGGTATCCTGACTATCCCAACTTCCGGATTCACCAAAGAGAATATTCGCACCAAGATTGTCTTGGCCGGACCGGATTCTATGGATATCTACATGTACGAAGTTAAGTTTGCTGCAGCTATGCCTGTTACTATCGACATGATCATCAGCGGCGTTCACTATGCCAAAGAAGGCAACCAAATCAATTTCCACGGCGATGGCATCATTCCTACTGCCGGAAACAAACCGTACAAAGACCATATTATTACCAATCTTGTTGGAACCATTACTACAGATTCTATCTTTATGTCCAACAACTACGGATCTACACCGAGTGTGTATGCCGGCAAATTGGTTTCTACCGACAAAAAATAATCAGACATGAACTTTTCAGGAATAATAGTTGGCGCAGCCGTGTTCTTCAGTATTGGTATCTTCCACCCCATTACAATCAAGTTGGAGTACTATTTCGGCCGCAAAGGTTGGTGGGCATTCTTCATCATGGGATTGATTTTTACTATTATCTCGCTCTTCATGGACAACCAGACTGTCTCTACTATCTTTGCAGCACTCGCATTCTCCGCTTTCTGGGGAATACACGAAGTGCTCCAGCAGGAGATGCGCGTACTGCGCGGATGGTTCCCCGAGAATCCTAAACGCCACGAGTACTATGAGCGCAGAAGAGAAGAACTGAAGGACATCCTCAAAGGCGGTCCGAGCCACGATCATCTCAAAGAAAAGATTTGTAACAAATGAACAAGCGTTTTCTATATTACATTGCCGCCTTCATCTGGGGCGCACCCGGCATAGCCATCGCTATCAAGGGCTGTAAGGCTTATCTGACCATGCCGAACAACGAATTGTGGTGGCTCTGCCTCATCACTCTGGCAGTGATCACTTCCTTCTTCCTCATGTTCAGACGTATTGTGGACAGGTATTGCGCACTCATCGATGCCCAACCCGACCAGACCACCATTTGGCACACTTTTCCGCCACGCGGATGGATCTTGGTGGTATGTATGATGTGCTTGGGCATGGCGTTGAAATTCATTCCCTGGATTCCTGCTGAGTTCACTGCATCGTTCTACTCCGGCCTCGGACCGGCACTTATCATCGCGGCCGTTCGCTTTATGCACCACGCGTAGAACACTTAATAAGAATCATTCATTCAGTCATATGTCAATAATCCCAATAGAGGCATCGCTTAGTGCGGTGCCTCTATTGGTTTTTCGTATCACTTCGATGATTACTAACACTGACTAACGGCCGACTTAGTTCAAGAACATACGAACCAGTTTGTCCTTAAGACCGGTGTACGGCTGATAGCGCATCGTGATATCCAACCACGTATATTTCTTTACCACAGCCTTGGAGTGACTGAATGTTTGGAAGGTATATTTGCCGTGATAGTGCCCCATTCCGCTATTACCGACTCCGCCGAAAGGCATGTTGCTCGTCGCTATATGAATGATGGTGTCGTTGACACATCCTCCGCCGAAACTGACTTCAGTCAAGAAACGGCGCTCTGTTTTCTTGTCGGACGTGAAGATATAGAGTGCCAGCGGTTTCTCACGATCTCGCACAAAATTGTACGCCTCGTCTGTGTTCTCCACCGTCAATATCGGCATCAATGGTCCGAATATCTCCTCTTGCATAACGGCATCATCGGGAGTAACGTGGTCCAATATAGTGGGCGCAATCTGTAGTTTGTCCGAGTTCGTCTCACCGCCCATCACTACCTTCTTTTGGTTTATCAGCCCGCTGATACGATCAAAATGCTTGCGGTTGATGATCTTGCCGTAATTGTCATTACGCAGTGCATCGCCATACATCTTACTTGTTTCCTCCTTGAGCAACGACACGAACTCGTCGTGTACGGCTTGTTCGATAAGAATATAATCCGGTGCTATGCACGTCTGTCCGCAGTTGAGGAACTTGCCGAAGGCTATTCGGCGTGCTGCCAGACGAAGGTTAGCCGTGTGGTCAATGATAACCGGCGATTTACCGCCCAACTCGAGCGTAACGGGCGTAAGCCAACGAGCGGCTTTCTCCATAACCATCTTGCCAACCGTTACACCTCCGGTGAAGAAGATGTAGTCAAATCGCTGTTCCAGCAGGTTCTGGTTCTCTGCGCGTCCGCCGGTCACTACCGAGACATATTCCTCCGGAAAGGTCTCAGTAATGATCTTAGCCATCACCTCAGAGGTAGCCGGCGAATAGGCAGAAGGTTTCACCACCGCGCAGTTACCTGCGGCAATGGCACCCACCAGCGGCTCCAACGTCAGCAGAACCGGATAGTTCCACGGCGACATGATAAGCACAACACCATACGGCTCCTCTATTATCATGCTCTTCGAGTGAAAATTGGTCAGCGGCGTAGCCATGCGTCTGCCACGCGCCCAACGGTCTATATGGCGGAGTGTATAGCCTATTTCCGACAATACCAAACCGATCTCGCACATATAGGACTCGCTGGCCGATTTGCCCAGGTCTGTACGAATAGCTTCGGTCAGTTGCTTCTCATTCTTACGGATGGACTCTCTGAAGCGACGCAAAGCCTCTTTTCGATAAGCCACATCCAGTGTCTTGCCGCTACGGAAGAATCGGCGAGCGGCCGTTACTTTTTCTTCGGTTGTCATGCTACCACTAATTTATAGAGTTCTTTCAATTCTCTTTTGTTCAACAAGACCGGCACCGGATACAGCGGATTGCCTTCTGCGTCAGCGTGAGCCGCCATCTCAGGAATATCCGCCTCGCGCAACTCTGTGATTGTATGAGGAATACCCATTTTGTCATTCATCTCCTGAATCCAATCGATAAACAGGTTTGCCGTCTGTGCATCAGACATGCCAGGCTGTATAACTCCCGAGCGGCGTGCCAGCTGTGCCAGACGCTTATGAGCCGCCTTGCCGTAATAACGCAACACACGCGGCAGCAGAACGGAGTTGGCTAATCCGTGCGGCGTACCGTACTTACCTCCCAAAGAGTGAGCTACAGCGTGTACATATCCCACGTACGACTTGGAGAAAGCGATTCCGGCGTAGTACGAAGCCTTCAACATCTGCTGTCTCGCTTCCGCATCATTACCGTCCTGATATGCACGATAGAGATAGGCATGAATCAGGCGTGTAGCCTCTTCGGCTGCTTGACGCGTCTCACGTACCGTGCTGCCGCCTATATATGCCTCTACGGCATGAGTAAGTGCATCCATACCGGTAGTGGCCGTTATATGCTTGGGCAAACCGACGGTCAAACGGTAGTCATGAATGGCATAAGGAGGAATCAGGCAGAAGTCGCTGACCATGTACTTGTATTGCTGTCTCGAATCGGTCACGATGGCTGCCACCGTCGTCTCGCTTCCTGTTCCCGCCGTTGTGGGAATAGCTATCACCGGAGGCAACTTATGATGTACCTTCAGTATGCCGCGCATCTGCGGAATAGTCTTGTTCGGACGCGCAATGCGCGCTGCAGCAGCCTTGGCGCAGTCCATAGCGCTACCTCCGCCCAACGCAATAAAGGCCTGAGCATGTATATCCACGTAGAGTTGTCGAGCGGACTCTACGTTGGTGATCGTCGGATTAGGCACCGTGTCGCTGTATGTACGAAAGGTTATGCCGGCTTTCGTCAGCACGTCCTCTACCATCTTGGCCAAACCGGCCTTCACCAGACCTTGATCGGTAACAAACAATACGGTATTGATACCTCTCTTCTTGAGGATAACCGGGATATCTTCCAGCGAGTTGTATATCTCGGGATAGTGATAAGGCAGAAACGGAATGGCTACGTGAAAGGCAGCCTGAAATGCTCTGCAATAGATTCGTCTGAAAATGTTCATGTTACGTAATGTTTAGTGTTGTTTTTTAAAGGGTACTTGTATATATTGCTTAATCAAAAAGCGCGCAAAAATACAAAAAAAATCCCACACGCGCAAGGGAATGTGGGTAATTTTTTTTACCATTTGCAAAACGCTTGTTGCAATTCCGCTACTTAGCATCTCGCTCGTCGCACGTTGTACGGATATATTCAACATGGTTGCCTATCGAGTCGAGATATTGTCTGAATGCTGCTTGTGATATAACTACTGTTCCGCGGCAATCATTGGGGTGAAAACTCAACGAAGCCGCGTCTCTCAGACGGCTGTCCAAAAACAAGATAACATGTTTCTCCGTGTCGTTGATCAACCCAAACGGGCTGACGCTGCCCGGTTCGAGACCCAGGTAACGCATCATTCGCTCCGGAGAGGCAAAAGAGAGTTTACCGGGAGCCTTCATTCCTCGCGACACCAGCACATCCTTGAGCCAATGTTCTATGTCGTGGATAGCCAGATCGTCATCACACGGAAAACAGATCAGATAGTGTTGGTCTCCCTTATGATTGCGCATGAAGATGTTCTTGCAATGCACACTGCCGTCATCGTGCCACCACCGCTTCGCTTCCTCTATCGTCTTGCCTTCCGGGTGATTATACGTCGTGAATGGTATCTTGTGCTCGTCCAGATAGCGGAGCACAGCCTCCTGACGCGGAGAAATGATTTCGTACGGACTTCTCTCGAGACGCATGATTCGCACGGGACGATCGGCCGCGTGATAGAGGTGACTACACGTATTGATTGCGCCCGTATCTGCAAATCCGCATTTCGTCATCACTCTCCCCGAAGCCGGATTATCCACAAAACAATCGGCCCACAACGTCTCAAAATGCTGCACGTCAAAGCAATAACGGATCATCAACTGCAATGCCTCCGTACAAAAGCCCTGATTCCAATATGGTTTAGCTATCCAATAGCCCACTTCTGCATCATGCGGGCCAATCTCTATATTACTCTCACCCTGAGGATAATAACCGATACATCCGATTATCTGACTGTTCTCTTTCTGCTCGATGGCCCACGTGTGATCGTTGTGAAAGATGGTTCGGATGATTTGCCGGCTCTCGTCCACATCCTTATGCGGTGGCCATCCTGCGCGGGGACCCACATCCGGATCCGATGCATATTTATACAACCATTCCGCGTCTTTCTCTTCCCACGGACGCAATAGTATTCTGTTTGTTTCCATATCCATTTCTTTCTTTGCTATTCACTTGTTGAGCATTGTTTTCACCTCTCGGTGAACTCCGTTTTTACCAAAGGCGGAGTATTTTTGCGGATGCAAAGATACAATATAATTTTGATATATGCAAACTAACACCATGTTTTCCGAAAAAATATCTTAGACAAACAAGAGAAAGAGCGTTTCTCGCATGTAGAAACACTTCTTCTCTTCTATTCTGTCCTTCCAGTTCCCAGAGAATAGCGTGAGTCAATCAGCCACTCTCACGCCACTCTCGTGCCACTTTGGGTCTGCGCTTTAGCGCCTTCTATACCCAACAAACGCCAACCTATATAGGTCAGCGTTTGAGAGATTAGAGTCCAAAAGGACAAAATACTATATCTTATTTCACTTCTGCACCTTGTGCATTGTATGTTTTGCCGTTACAGCGGATGAGCAACTGACCATCCCGAATAAGTTTGGTGGCCGTATGGCTGTCGGTTGATACATTCTCTATAGCTAACGGATAGAAATCCGGACAATCGTTGTGCACACCAATCTCCTTGGTATCAAACGAATAAAGGATGTTTCCCTCACTATCTGCTGCACACAATGTCCAATAACTATCATATCCGGTCAGGCAATGCATGGTTCGGCTGAACAACAGATTGCGAGTGCCGATTCCTTCAATCCATTCCACTTCTTTTGCCGTATTACCGTCTTTCACTATGATATGTTTTCTTCCATCTATAGTTCGTACGGAAAGAACTTCCCATTGAGCCATGATAGGTCTTTCGGAATAATACTCGCAAGAAGTATCCATAAATCCGTTGTATGCACAAACGGTATCGCCCTCTTTTACACTGAAGTCGTACAGCAGATATTCTTTTCCTAAACTCGGTTCGTACACACCATTCATTTCTCCGGGACGATAGAATACCTGCTGTTCGTCAGCAGATTTGCGTATAGCGCCGCAATATACACCATCGTCGCGTCTTAGAACTTTGTAGATATTACCGCCAAAGATGGTATCGCCTTGCAGACGATATGTTGCCGATGAGAAGGTAGCACTCGAACTGGTAAAATCAGCAGGATTGTGCCTAACCACACCATACCATGTAGATGCTTGGAAATCGAACGAGATGGATCTTACGTAACCGCCATCAAATCCCCATATGGTAGCAGCAACAGGAGTGTGCAGAGTATCAAGTCTTTCTCTCCATTCGTCGCTCAAGTCCTCGTAGTACAAAGGGAAATCATCGTCTTCCGTTTGGA
>JAILDU010000071.1 GCA_024689005.1 Paludibacteraceae bacterium | reverse complement strand
TGAGTGTATTGGATTTGGTCGCGCACGAAGCTCTCAAGACTCCTACAGCGGTTGCCGAATGGCTAATACATCGTTTGGATGAGCAGGTTGCGCGCATCGACATGCTGACCACTCGACTTCGTCAAACGGCAGAACGTCAGGTGCTTATTCGCCGGCATCGTGTAGAATTGTTAGAGCAGAGACTGACAATATGCAATCCTGAACGAATCTATCGGATGGGGTATTGCTTGTTGACTAAAGATGGGAAAATCGTTCATTCGGTTCGTGAACTGCAAACCGGCGATCGAGTAGAAACGCACTTGATTGACGGCAACGTAAAAAGCACTATAACAACATGTTAGCAAAAGAACAATACGTTGGAGCCATAATCCTTTTCGCCGTGGCGCTCGCCGCCTGGCTCTTTGTTGCTTTGTACCCGCAGAAAACAATAGAACCATTGGAGAATGATGCCATGAGTGCGGATAGCATTTATATGCGCTATGACCAACACCGAAGTGATAGTATTCGTGCTGCAAGAGAGGCAAGATGGCAAGCAAAGAAAGATTCGTTCCGCAGGGCTGATGATTTGCGATTTGCTCGCTGGGCGCGCGAACGACAGATGCGTTACGACTCTGCCCGCTTGGCCGATTCATTATGGCGCGATTCTGTCGGATGGCGGTTTGCGCGCAAGATAAAGAAAGATACCATCATTGATCTGAATCATTGCGATACTACAGAACTGCAATATATATGCGGCATAGGCGGAACTAAGGCACGTAGCATATTGCGATACGGACGCGAATTAGGTGGCTATTATAGTGCAAAGCAGTTGGCTGACGAACAGTTAAAAGACCTGCACTTGGACACCCTGCAAAAATACTTCATCGCAGATACCACTTCAATAACGCGATTGAGCGTAAATACCAGTAACACAGATCAACTGCGCAAACATCCGTACTTGAGATACTCGCAAGCGAAGGCGATTTATGAGTACAGACGAAGGCATATTCGTATTGAGAGTATTGACCAACTGAGAAAATTGCCTGAACTTTCGGCAGAGGACATACTCCGACTTGCGCCATATTTGTCTTTTGAGTAATTTTTTGTAAAAAAACTTGCACATATCATTTTTTTTGTGTAATTTTGCACGCAAAATTGATATTCATATCAAAAGCTATTCGTTGATTTAATAAATTGAGAGTGTTATGATGAACGATTCAGAACAACAAATTGTTAATCTAATAGCTGCAAAACCAACTATCATCGTGAGCGAGATATGTAAATCAACAGGTCTCACTCCTGCAGTTGTGAATAGAATGTTGATTTCTCTTAGGCAAAGAGACATCATAACCCGTGTCGGAGCCAAGAAGAACGGCCATTGGGAGGTGGTGAGTAATAACCAAGAATAAGAAGCTCTTATAGTGTACTCGAGGGTATTTCGAGGATATTTAGAGATAATCTCAGACATGGAGAAGTGTCTTGACTTGACCCTTCGAAAAGGGAAGGCGGTCGGGGAGACCAAGCCGACTGAGAGTAACTCGAGACGTTACCAAGACACAACCGAGACAAGACCGAGACATTAGGCAGGGTAAAAGAGGTATGCAAACCCCGACAAAACCCCGAAGAAACCCCGATAAAGTATCTTTAAAAAACAAGTAATGGCACTATACGACGAGTTTAAAACAAAATCTTCCGAAGAACTAAAATCGTACATAGTTGACGATGAATGCAGTCCGGAGATAACAGAACTTGCAACCCAGATGCTTCGTGAGAGAAATGAAAGTCTAGGTGAATTACTATACGGAGAAGCGCCATCGCTAGATAGTGAAGAAGGTACAGAAGAAAAACTCGAAGGAGAGCCGGAAAGCAATGGATGGATTCTCATTTTTTGCGCCTATCTGTTTTTTGTAAGTATTGCGAGTGTGTTTGGTTTGGCAGTAGAAGGCCTACATTCGAACAAGATTGCTGCAGCAATTGAAGTAATTATTCGTTGTTTTTTGGCCATTTATGTATATTATTCCGTTTGTAAACGCAAACCGAATACTGTGTTTGTATGCCTAACTGCATCAATATATTGGTTTTCCGGTTATTTCTTTGCTTTGTTTTGTTATCCATTATCCGATATCGGTATGTTAAGTGGAATAATCATTTCTTTGTGTGTATCTCTTGCTTGGATATTGTATTTCATTTTTTCAAAACAAGTAGAACGTATCTTTCCAAAGAAAAAACGTAGAGTTTTTCCTAGGGATAAAATATTCTTCTTTATATTGATGTTTTTTTGTCTATTTGGCGGACTTGGAATCATTATCAATGGGGCGAAAAATCTCCAAGAGATAAGCACACCAAAACCTACTGCACTTATTTCTCGTAATGAGTGTACAGATGGCGTTATTGCTTTTTCCGTACCGAATGGTTACTACTGCGAGATGAACAATATCCCCAATACACATTTTTACATTACGAAAGCAAAAGATAGTGTGGAGGTATCCTGTGGTTTTGCTTATGGTTATGACGAAAGGGATCAGAACAATACCGTAAACGAACTTTTCGATGATATGCGAGATAAATTGCAAAGCAAAGGAACTGAAAATAGCACGCTGTCTGTTTTTGAACAAAAAGGGAATGTGTATATGTATCACAGAAGATATGCTTATTCGGATGCAAATAGCGCAGATGAGGCGGTAGAACTTGATGCTTATGTATTGTGGCGTATAGGCACCAACAAGTATGCTGTAGTAAAAGAAGTACGTTTATTGAATACACCTTCTTCGACCATAGAAGCAATTGTTAATTCTTTGCGGTTTAAATAAAAAGCATAATCAAGAAATTAGACAGCAACCCCGATAAAGTATCTTAAAAAAAACTAAAAATTCAGAAAAGTGGCATATACATTTGTATATGTTATTTTTTTTTAGTAATTTTGCGGCCAATTTAGTTATTCGCATTAAGATGAAACGTAATATTGCAATTATCGCCGGAGGAGATAGTAGTGAATATGAAGTGTCGCTTCGATCAGCCGCCGGTCTGTATTCCTTTATGGATAAAGAGCGTTACTCGCTCACAATTGTGCGTCTGCACGGATCAGATTGGCAGGCTCTTCCTGCCTATAACGGTACGAACGCAGAAGTGTTGACGGAGAAGGGCATAACTATTGATAAGAACGATTTCTCGTACACAATGAACGGAACGAAGCATTCGTTTGACTTTGTATATATCACTATTCACGGAACACCTGGCGAAAATGGTATTCTCCAAGGATATCTCGATATGATAGGCATGCCTTATTCCTGTTGTGGTGTATTGGCTGCAGCTATGACTTTTAATAAGTATGCATGCAACCACTACCTGGCCGGGTTTGGTGTCAATATTGCCAAGAGCAAGTTGCTGCGCAAAGCTGAGTATGAAGGTCTGGCAACTCAAGGAAAGGAAGAACTGCAAGCAAAGGTGGCCGATGAGATAGGACTGCCGTGTTTCATAAAGAGCAACGTGGGTGGCTCGTCCTTTGGATGTACTAAGGTGAAGACACCGGATGCAATCATTCCGGCTATCGAACGTGCGTTCAAAGAGGGTGGCGAAGTGATATGCGAAGCATTCATGAAAGGAACGGAAGTGACATGTGGCGTGTACAAGACGCAGAATAAGTCTGTGGCTTTCCCTATCACAGAAGTGGTGACAAAGAATGAGTTTTTTGATTACGATGCCAAGTATCGCGGTCAGGTAGATGAGATAACACCTGCGAGAATACCGGATGCTGTGCGCGACGCAATACAAGCTGAGACACTGCGTATTTATGATATTCTGGGTTGTCAGGGTATCATCCGTGTGGATTGGATAATCACGGACAAAATCAATCTGCTGGAGGTGAATACAACACCGGGTATGACAGCAACCAGTTTTATCCCTCAACAAGTGCGTGCGGCAGGTCTGGACATCAAAGATGTGATGACGGACATAATTGAGAATAAATTTAAGTAACGATAAGCAGTAAGGCATAAAAAAACAACAAACATGATAGATATCAACAAAGCAATCGAAAGCCTTGATTGGCAGAAGGAACCACGCGGTTTGTACGAACCGATAGAATATACATTAGCTTCCGGCGGTAAGCGTATTCGTCCGACCCTCGCGCTGATAGCTGCTCAAACGGTTATCAACGGCGGATTGATCAGCGGGACGGCTGTTAATGACGTGTTGCCTGCTGCCTTGGCGTTAGAAGTGTTCCACAATTTCACCTTGCTGCATGACGATGTGATGGATCGTGCAGAGGTACGTCGCGGAAGGCCAACCGTACATACAAAGTGGAATGATAATACTGCTATCTTGTCGGGTGACCAGATGTTGATTGAAGCATATAAGTTGCTGAGCGATGTGCCTGCGGAGAAATTGCCGAAAGTGCTCAAATGGTTCAATGAGATGGCTACCGGTATATGTGAAGGACAACAATATGATGTTGATTTCGAGCATATGACGCAGGTTAGCATCGAGGATTATATGAAGATGATCGAACTCAAGACTTCGGTGCTGCTTGCTCACGCTATGCGTATTGGCGGATACATCGCTGGAGCCGGTGAAGCACAACAGGAGGCTCTCTACCAATATGGTCTGCACATCGGTTTGGCATTCCAAATCCAGGATGATATATTGGACGTCTATGGAGATCCGAAAACATTCGGAAAGGCTATCGGCGGAGATATTCTCTGTAACAAAAAGACTCTAATGTTGCTTACTGCTATGGAAACCGCTTCGCCGGAGGACAAGGCGGAACTGCTGGAGTGGATGATCACAACAGATAGAAATGCAGAGAAAATAGCGGCTGTAACTGATATATATACTCGTCTTGGAGTGCGCGAGAAATGCGAAGCTATCATGGAGCAGGAGACGTCCAATGCTTTGAAACAGTTGGATAAGTTGCCGCAAAATGAAGCGACAGAGAGACTGCGTAACTTGGCCGAGCAATTGGCAACACGAACCAAGTAATTAATAAACCTTTAAATCTTAAATACTATGCCTTATCGAAGACTACCTAACACGGATTTAGCCCGCCTGCACGCGTTGCATGAAGCAGCTCGTCGTGCCCAAGAGGCTGACTTTAACGAGCAAGTGCTGCCGTACAAAATGTTGAGTGAGATACAACGTTTCTTGGTTCCTTTTGAAAATGCAGTCATGCAGTCAAAAGACAACTATGAGACCAAGGTTAATGCGAATAAGCAATACCGTCATGTGGTGCAAAACGCGCGCATGTACATATCGCACTTTATTCAAGTACTCAACTTGGCTGTAATCCGTGGCGAGATAAAAAAAGAACAGAAGTTGCTCTATGGCCTCGATCCACACAATCATATCGTGCCGGATTTGGCCTCGGAAGAGAATCTGTTGGAGTGGGGGAAGAAAATAATTGAGGGAGAACAAAAACGAATGGCTAATGGCGGTTTCCCGATATATAATCCCGCTATCAACAAGGTGAAGGTGCACTATGATATTTTCTGTGAGCATCAGCGTCAACATGTTTTTCATGTGCAGAACACGGAGCGTGTGCATGGCGACTTGGAACCGTTGCGTGCAAAAGCAGATGCAATCATAGTGGAAGTGTGGAATCAGGTAGAAAAATATTATAGCAACCTATTGCCTTATGCCAAGATGCTGAAATGTCAGATGTATGGCGTGATATATTACTACCGAAAAGGCGAGAAAAAACTCTCTGCCGAGAGCGACAGAGAGTTACAACGAATGAGCGAGATACAGCCTACTATCCAATGGTCAGGCGAGGACTGACAACGCGATCCATCTTGATGTCGTGCATTAGGTTTGGAATGTCATGCTTCTTGAGCTGGAATGTATAGCAAATGCCGACTTTCGTCGAGTGATGGTATTTCTTGAGGAACTTGTCGTAGTAGCCGCCTCCGCGGCCGATACGATGACAATGTTGATCAAATACTACACCCGGGACAAGGATGAGATCAATGCGTCCGGTATATGTTTCGGTTTGTGGCTCGGGAACGCCTAAACGTCCCTTGCGCATCATATCTTCGCCGTCATAAGGACGCACCTCCATGCCGTGGCGATGGGTAACGGGGAATAAGAAGGTCTTTTGTCCTTCATACTTGGTGAGCAACGGACGCAGGTCCACCTCGTTGTGGATAGGCCAGTAGAGCATAACTGTTTTGGCCTCGCGGAAAACAGACATCTGCTCTAATTGAGCAATTACCTTGCCCGACTCCGCGCGAACTTCCTCCGGACTGAGGATTCGACGTTGCTGCTCAACGATGCCGCGCATAGCCATCTGCTCCTTGCGGGTTCGCACCCAAGGCAGACTTTGCACGAAATCATGAATTTGTGACTCAAACAACATAGTATTGGATGTATTTTTTTAATTTTGTGCCGCAAAATTACTATAAATAATTGATATAAACAAATTTTAGCGCCTAAATTGGCAATTTTTAGTATCCTATTGATATAGAATGAAACGTTTCGTATATATATTTATCGCTTTAGCAGGCCTATTGGTGGCTGCATGCAAAGAGAAATCAACTCCGGTAGCAAAATCGTCCGTCGCACAATTGACTGCATTTGCATTTGCAAGAAATGATTCGATGCCCGGGCTTGCCAAAGCTGTGTTCGTCGTGGAGGAACGCTTGGATACCGGCTTAGTGTGGAATAGAGATTCTATGCTATATGGCACACGTTT
This sequence comes from Paludibacteraceae bacterium, assembly GCA_024689005.1. Taxonomy (GTDB): domain Bacteria; phylum Bacteroidota; class Bacteroidia; order Bacteroidales; family Paludibacteraceae; genus Colicola. Next base: position 6,120 of record JAILDU010000071.1, on the reverse strand, counting down.
GGACTCGGTGGTACCAAAGTTTACTTTCGCTGCTACTCCGGGTGAAGCTAAACTGACTACTCCTACCGACACCATCCCGCTTACGGGATATGATACCGTTGATTTTTCCCGTGGTCCGATATTTCTGACTGTTACTTCGCAAGATAAGTCTAAGACGAAAATATACGAGATTCGTCCTACGGTACACCGGGTAGATCCGGATCTCTATCAATGGTCGCAATTATATGCCGGTTTCGCAGCACAGGAGGATTGTGAGCAGCGCGTGGTAGAGCAAGGATCCGATTTCGTGCTATTTGCTAACAATGGATTTGCTATCAGTACTTATCGCTCTGCTGATGGAGTTGCATGGTCAGAACCGGATGTCGTTACTGGCCTGCCGGCCGGTACCAAGGTCCGCCAAATCATAAGCGATGGCACTACTCTTTATTACGGACAGGGTAATGCAATCTATACTTCTACTGATGCCAAAACTTGGACTGCTAATACTGTGTCCCCAAATGTAGTGACGATGTTACTCTTCTGGAACGAACGTGTTTGGGCTCTTGTTGGAACAAATGATGACTATGAATTAGCATATGTGGAAGGCACAACGCTTACGTTAAGTGGTCTTAAACCTGTTAATAGTTCCTTCCCTGTCAGCGACTTTGCTACAGTGACTTTCCTTAGCTCAAGTGGACGAAATAGAGCTATGATTATAGGCGGTTTTTCTGAGAATGGAATATCGCTCAATACTCGTTGGAACTTGGAGTATTCTGGTCATATCGAGGAAAATGATGGCTACCGAATGCAAGAGTTTTCCATTGATCGACCATCTTTTACTTCCTTAACAGGAATCTCTGTCGTCTCATATAACAACCAGTTATTGATGTTCGGCGGAGTGGATGCTGATATGACTTATTTTGGCCGCGACATTCTCATCTCCAACGATGAAGGACTCAACTGGGATAAAGCTGATCCGGAAAAGAACCAATTGCCGGAGGTCTATCAAGCGCGCCAAAAACAAACAGCCATTGTGCGCAATAATTATATATATCTGTTTGGAGGCCAAGACAAATCAGCTACCTATAGCGATGTGTACCGCGGACGACTCAACTCTATCGATTGGTAATAGGTATCACAATATACGAAACGTCATCGAGATTGTATCGAAGGCAAATCGAAGTTTTGTCAAATAAAAAACTAACTAATAAAACAACAAAATAATAACATTATGACTATCAGTAATTACAATTTCGCCGGCAAGAAGGCGATTGTTCGTGTGGACTTCAATGTTCCATTGGATGAGAATGGTAAAATCACAGACGACACCCGTATTCGTGGCGCGCTTCCTACTCTCAAGCATATCCTTGAGCAAGGCGGTGCACTCATCATTATGAGCCACATGGGCAAACCGAAAGGCAAAGTACAAGCTAAGTTCAGCCTTAGTCAGATCGTTGACGCTGTGAGCGCTGCACTGGGTCGCCCTGTTCAGTTCGCTGAGGATTGTGCTAAAGCGCAAGACAAGGCTGCTGCTCTGAAAGCTGGTGATGTTCTCTTGCTTGAGAATCTCCGCTTCTATCCGGAAGAGGAAGGCAAACCGGTTGATATTGAGAAAGAGGATCCTGCATACGAAGCAGCTAAGAAAGAGATGAAGGCTCGTCAGAAAGATTTTGCTAAGATCTTGGCTTCTTATGCTGACTGCTACGTAATGGATGCTTTCGGTACCGCTCACCGCAAACACGCTTCCACCGCAGTTATTGCTGACTACTTCGATGCTGACAACAAGATGCTCGGCTTCCTCATGGAGAAAGAGGTTGCTGCTGTTGACGCAGTACTTGGCGATATCAAGCGCCCGTTCGTTGCTATCATGGGCGGTTCTAAAGTTAGCTCAAAAATCGGTATTATTGAGAACCTTCTCGGCAAAGTGGACAAACTGATCCTCTGCGGTGGTATGACTTATACCTTCGCTAAGGCTCACGGCGGCGAGATTGGTAACTCAATCGTTGAGCTTGACAAACTTGACGTTGCTCTCGGCGTTGAGGAAATGGCTAAGAAGAACGGTGTAGAACTGGTTCTCGCTCCGGACGCTATCTGCGGTGATGCGTTCAGCAATGATGCTAACCAAAAGGTTTGTCCGGCTAATGCTATCCCTGAAGGTTGGGAAGGTATGGACGCAGGTCCTGAGGCTCAAAAGAAATTCGCTGATGCTATCAAGGGCGCTAAGACTATCCTTTGGAATGGTCCTGCTGGCGTATTCGAGTTTGACAACTTCTGCGCAGGAAGCCGTGCTATCGGTAATGCAATCGCTGAGGCTACCAAGAACGGAGCTTTCTCGCTCATCGGTGGTGGCGACTCTGTTGCTTGTGTCAATAAGTTCGGTCTCGCTGACCAAGTATCGTACATCTCTACCGGTGGTGGCGCTTTGCTCGAGGCTATCGAAGGAAAAGAACTCCCGGGCGTAGCTGCTATCAAGGGATAAATAAGTTGAGAATTCTATGGAAGTAGTAGGAAAAATCATTCAAGTATTGCCTGCACAAGAGGGAGTCGGTAAAACCGGCAATCCTTGGAAAGTGCAACCATACGTATTGGAAACACTTGATCAGTATCCGCGCAAAGTGCATTTTGAGGTATTTGGCGAGGAGCGTATCAAACAGAATCCGTGCGACATTGACCAATTGGTAACGGTTAGTTTCGATATCGAAAGCCGCGAATTCAATGGCCGTTGGTACACCTCCATTCGTGCATGGCGAATCCAACAGGGAGATACCACTCAAGGGGCGGCTCAACCAGCTGCTGCTCCTACCGCAGCTCCGGCTGCTGCGCCGCAATCTCAACCTGCAGCTGCTGCACCTGCTAACGTAGACCCGTTTGACGCTAATGCCGGTGACGGCACAAGCGACCTTCCCTTCTAATGCGTAAGGGAGTCAAAATATCGCTCTGGACTATCCTGCTGGCGGTTGGCATCATTATTTGTGCCATCCGCTGGCAGGTGTGGTTCGGTATGCCGCAAGAGCCACAATGGACTGACGACACGCTCAGTTATACCTTCCCTAATCCTACAGAAGAAGACCAAGACCAATCGTCATTAACTATTCTCGTGCTTGGAGATATACACAACCAGCTCAAGCAAGCAGATTACGATAGCTTGGCTTGTCATGCTCCTCAAGCGGATGTGGTGGCGCAAGTGGGAGATTGGCTTGATAGAGGACAAGAGTATTATCGTCAATTATTGTTGCGCGATTGGATGAGTAGCCAATTATATGGGAAACCCGTAATTGCTTGTCCGGGTAATCATGAGTATAGCAAAGGACTGAAGAAAAGACTTTCTGCTACATGGAAAACCACGTTCTCCCATCCTGTCAACGGACCATCGGTACCTGGAGCTACTTATTATATTGATTTTCCGGGATTGCGCTATATTGTCATCGATACCAATCCGTTGGACCGTTTGGTTTATCTGACGCGTACGGTCACATGGCTAAATAGCGTAATGTCCAAGGCAGACGGGCGCTATACGGTAGTGATGATGCATCATCCTGTTTTTCCGGCATGCAAAGGGCGTTTCTGTCCGCTCATCTATGTTGCTTTTCGCTATGCGTTAGGACGAGCAGACTTAGTCATCAGTGGTCACGATCATAGTTACCTGCGACGTCGTCCTTTTGTTGTCCTCAATACTGCAGGTAAAACAAAACCGCAAAAACCATTATTCAAACCGGAGGTGTGTGGTAGTGAACCCGTTTATGGGATTATCTCTCTCCCCTCACCATCTTCTAAACTCCAATTCAGCGTCTATCGAATGAGCGACAACACGCTGATGGATAGTTTCTATGTTACACACGACTGATGCCATAGTGCTTGCTTTACAGCCTCAGTCCGACAAAGTGCATCTTCTACATGCGTACACTCGCGCTGGCGGGCGTGTTAATTATAAGGTCTATGGCATCGGCAAGCATCACGCTGCCGGGGTATATACTCCTTTCTCTCTTATTCAAATCACGGCTGACTATCCTTCGGTGCCGTCCCGCCTTCCTTCTGTTCGCGAAGCAACTCGCCTTATGGGAGAACAACGGCACTCGGTAGGAGATGATTTTTACAAGCATTCTATTGCTTTGTTTCTCAGCGAAGTGCTGTACCGCACATTGCGTCATCCTATGCCGGATGATCGACTCTTCGATTTCTTGGCTTCCGCGGTCATTCATCTGTCTTCCTTACCTTGCGATGATTCAGGTCGAATGGAACTATCCAATTTTCACATCGTGTTTCTCGTTTCTTTAGCGGCACAACTCGGCTTCGCTATCGACGAAAATGTGTATCCCGAATTAATGACTCTGCCGCAGAACCGTAGCGAGCGTCAGCAGCAACTATTGCTGCTCTGCAACTATTTTGCCGAGCACGTTGATACTTGGCAACATCCAAAATCTCTTGAGATCCTATCAGAGGTCTTCGACTAAAAAACGCCCTTTCGGACGCTTTCTGTTGCTCAACGATCGTTTCCTAATAAGAAGAGTAGTGGCTTGTCCAATCGTGAACGCCAATCGTGCTCCGAATGAGACTTCCAGGGAAAGAATAGATATTGGAAATGTTGTTCGTCCCACCCTTGTGAGTATAACATATGGTTAATGGCCTGCTGCGCTTTGCCATAAGTCGCATCCACTGTTTGATTGCCATTGTCCATGTAGAGTAATGCCGAGTTTACCGGCAAGTGGTTCTTCAGGTACGTACGATAGGCATGAATGCGGTCCTTGTCCGGCACTTGATCATTAAAATATGTCAGTGTGCAATGAGTGGATAGACATGCTGCTCCGGCAAACACATCCGGGTACTTGCACAATGCGTAAGAAGATATCAATCCTCCGCAACTACTTCCCATAATCCAGGTGTGTTCTCGCTCTGTATACGTCGAATATGCGGAATCAATATAGGGCTTCAGTTCTTCCACTACAAATCGTAGATAAGCATTCCCTGTCGGCTTAAAGGATTTATAGATCGGTTTCCCTTTTGGTAAATACTGTGCTATGTCATCAGGGCAATACTCTCCGGGACGATTCTTCTCGTAGCAATCTATACCAACAACTATTGTGGGACGTATTTTGCCTAACCGTTGCAAACTATCCATCGCTTCATCTACTCCCCATTCTTGGAAATTCCATGTCACTTTGTTGTCGAAAAGCATACCACCGTCGTGCATGTATAGCACGTCATAGCGCTTGCCAGGGTCGTAATCTTCAGGCGTCCACACATGGATAGCGCGCGCGGGAACATATTGAGACGGAAAGTCTGCTATGTTATCCAAATGACCTTTGCTTGCCTTCGGGTCGCGCTTGGGCAATATATACACAGCAGCCAATACTGTTGCTATGATGAGGAATAGTTTTTTCATAGGAAATGGAATTTATCTGCAAAGTTAAACATAAAAAATGACATACGCAAATGCGAATGTCATTTTCTAAAGAATCGTAAATTTATTCTTAAAAAATCACACATTTATCATCTATGCAATTGACGAAAGCGCGATTAACAAGATAATTGCCTCCCGGAGTGGGGTACCGACCGGAGAAATACCAGTCTCCTTTGTGTTCCGGACATGCAGCATGTAGTCCTTCTATGGTCTGAAATACAAATTCTACTGGTGTTTGCATGTCTGCCGGACGTAACATATCTGCCATCTTACGATTGATTTCCTCTGTCGTAAACGGCTCATAGATAGCGCAGACGCAGTTACGTTGTTTGGCTTTGGGTTTTTGCAGCTCCGCCTTGCATGCAGCATATGTATCTTCTACTATGTTCCATAGTCCGCGTTCCTTCAGTAAGGCCATGGTTGCACGGAAGGCACAGAATTCCTCCAGACGAGCCATGTCTATGCCGTAATAGTCAGGATAGCGTATCTGCGGAGAACTGGACACCATGACTATCTTCTTGGGATGTAGTCGGTCCAATATCTTAAAAATACTCTCGCGCAATGTCGTACCGCGCACAATTGAGTCATCTATGATCACCAGATTGTCTTCATGTGGCATCAGCGAACCGTATGTTATGTCATATACATGCGAAGCCAAGTCATTACGCGAGTCGGCTTCTGTGATGAACGTGCGCAGTTTGATATCTTTCCAAGCCACCTTTTCCGTGCGTACCTCTCCGTGC
>JAILDU010000053.1 GCA_024689005.1 Paludibacteraceae bacterium | reverse complement strand
TGTCGGAGACGAAAGCGATTGGCGTCAGGTAGAGTATTTAGCTCCTATGGTTGAGGCATACAAACTGTCTGTCGGCAGCACTAAAGCTACTTTCCTATGTGAGGTAACGGTTCCCGGTTCTGCGCCTATAACGAGTTATACAGTTCATTGTGTTATTTATGGCTCAGATGACACAAATGAAGAATTTGAACAAACAATACCATCTGATGGCTCTGACCACCAATCGTTTACCATAACAGGCTTAGAGCCAAATACTACGTATGATTATGTGTGGATCGAGGTTAATATGGAGGGACATAACAATGCCTATACTATCCAGTCCGATGGCCATGGACAAATGCTGTCCTTCACCACAGCTCCTGCACTAACCTACACCGTCACGTTCCTAAATTGGGATAGCACAGAGCTGCAAGTATTGGAGAACGTCGTTTATGGAACTATACCTTCCTACACCGGTGCAACGCCTTTGCGACCGGAAAATAACGAGTTTACCTATACTTTCAGCGGATGGACTCCGGAGATAGTACCTGCTGTTGCTGACGCGACCTACAAGGCTACATATACCGCAACGCCCAAACCGCAAGGTATAGAGAATATCAGCACTCAATCGTCTAATGATAAGTTTGTTAAAGACGGAAGGCTCTATATCCGCAGAGGTGAAAATGTATATGATGCACAAGGTGTGCGTGCAAAGTAGAGTTTGCATATATCAAAAATAGTACGAAAAATGACATGCCGGTTTGTGCATGTCGTTTTTTTTGTAGTACCTTTGCACTCGCAAAGGTTTAGACCACTATTTTTAATTCACTAATAATCTACTAACAAATTACAAAAACAAGCAATCAAACTATGCACTTCTTTGAATTGATTAAGCGGTCTATTTTCGCGGGTGTACTCATCGGCATTGCCGGTTGGTTGAGCGCCAGGATAATACCTCCATTGTTGTCATTGTTGTTCGCAACGACCACCGGCCGGCCCTTCAGTTCGGGTCGGCTCACCAATTCGCAACTGACGAAGAAATTATTGCAGTCGATGTGAATAACCATAACGAGTGCAAAGGTAATGCTTTTTTGTGACACCTACAACTAATTGTGACAAAAAAACACACAATTATTTGCATATCCAAAATAAATGTTGTATCTTTGCCGCCGATATCTACTGATTAACCTACTAAATCCTTAAGACCATGAAACGATTATTTACTTTTCTTCTCGCATTGGCGAGTGTGGCAAACATTTCAGCCGGCAACAGGTATTTGATTGATGGTATTGAATATGAGTTAGAATACCCGGCTCATGCTTATGTGACTTGGAAAAACAACTTCAATTATGGAGCCAGTTATACCGAGGATACAATCATCATTCCGGAAGCAGTAATATACGGTGAAAGCGCCAACGTAGTAGAACGTATCTTGGCTGATGCCTTCCGAAACAGCGAAAATTTGAAATATGTCTCCATTCCGGAGACCGTCACGCAAATCGGAGAACGGGCATTCGAAAATGCAAGTGCGCTGCCTTCGATAACCCTTCCCAGCGGCCTAACGGTGCTGAGTACACATACATTCAATTTTTGCTCCTCGCTCAAATCCGTCACATTGCCGCAAAACTTGAATACGATAGGAGAAGGCGCGTTTATGCGGTGTACGGTGTTGGATTCCATAACCCTTCCTGCCTCTCTTTTATACATCGGCAGTTGGGCATTTAACCTGTGCGACAGCCTTTCATACATCGTTATTCCGGACAAAACCTTAGCTATAGGCGAATATGCGTTCTATCAATGCGGCAATTTAAAATCCGTCACTTTTGGTCAGAAACTAAAGGCGCTGCCAACGAGAGCTTTTGCAGAGTGCGACTTGAGATCCATTAGCCTTCCGGATAATATCACAAGCCTGGGCGAAGGCGTATTTGAAAATAATCCATGGTTGCGCAGCGTACGGTTTAGTTCCGCGCTCACGGAGATTCCCGAGAATGCTTTCTATTACTGCCGGGCTTTGGATTCTGTGTCTCTGCCTTTGGGCGTAACATCCATCGGCAAATGGGCTTTTGCGTACTGTGATTCGTTGCATATGGTCACCATTCCGCAATCCGTCATTTCCGTTCATACAGAGGCCTTCAAGAACTCCAACGCGCTGCACAACGTAAATCTCAATGCTCCGCAACTTTTCAATATAGAAGGCGGTCTGTCTTCCAGTTTCGGCAAACAGGTAAAACGTTATGTGCTTGGAGATGCCTTCTCAACTATCAACGCTGATGCTTTTGCCGGCTGTGATAGCCTGCAGGAAGTGGAGTTCGGACCGAATGTAACGACTATAGGGAAGCGTGCTTTTGCTAATCTGCCCAATTTGCGAACAATCATCCTTCCTGATGCTATAACCACAATAGATGAAGGTACATTCGCTAATTCGAACTTGGAGAGTATAACCATCGGTCCGAATATAACCAGCATAGCTGCAGATGCTTTTAGCGGTTGTACGAACCTGAAAACCGTAACCATCAACTCAACGGCCATCTTCAACCAGACGTTTACGGAAAGTCATTCACTCAAAGACATCTTCGGCGAACAAGTGACAACCTATGTGCTCGGTGATTCCATCACAACAATTGGCGGTTATACCTTTGCCGGTTGCGCAAATTTGACTAATGTTATTATTGGCAAAAACGTCAAGACCATTCAGAACTATGCCTTCCGTAATTGGACAGGCTGTACATCCATAACCATCCCTGAGCAAATTGAGAAAATAGGCGGTTATGTATTTTATGGTTGCACGAATCTCAGAACAGTATATTGGAATGCTATCAACTGCCGCGAGCAATATACAAAAGATTACATGTTTCAGGGCATTGCTACACAAATAGATACAATTTATTTGGGTGAGAATGTAGAGTATATTACCGAAACCCTATTTGCTGGTATGACGCAATTAACCTCATTTACCCTGCCTGCACATATTAAAGGAATCAGAGACAATGCCTTCAAAGATTGTACTTTTACGAAAGTGTATATTTCAGATTTGTCCGCATGGTGTCAATTGGAATTAGGACACAACCCATTAGATATAGCGAATGAATTATATCTGAATGGCCAGCTGGTGGAAGGAGAATTAACCCTTCCGAGCAATATCACCACGGTGGCTTCGCGTGTCTTTGATGGTTATCAGCATATAACATCGCTCATTATTCCGGATAATATTACGACTATCAATTACTACGCCTTCCGCGGAACACCGCTTCGCTCTGTAACCGTTGGAAGTGGTGTAGTTGATATGAATTATGCATGTTATCAATGTGATTCAATAACCACCGTTTATCTGAATGCACCATCGTTTAAAACCTCGTGCAGCTACGCCTTTGGACCGCAAGTGACCGATTATATTTTGGGAGATAATATTACTGTCATAGGAGCAGGATGGTTCGCAGACTGTGTCAATATGCGCGCCATTACTATTCCTGAGAATGTAACGGCAATAGAGACAAGTGCTTTTAGTGGATGTACCGGATTGAAAGAAATAGTCGTTCCTGACAGAGTAACCTCAATTGGCTATGGCGCTTTTAGCAATTGCCACTTAAACAAAATTACCTTGGGTGAAAGTATTGATAGCATCGCTGATGGTGCTTTCATGGATTGTGGTATCGACACAGTAGTCTGGAACGTAAAAAACTACCATGATTGTGTAAAGGACGACACGCCATTCAAGCAAAATGTGATGCGCCCTGTAATCGGTCCGATTAAATGGGATATCACATCCGGTATAACCTCATTCATATTTGGGGATAAGGTGGAATATGTTCCGGCATACTTATGCCAAAATATGTATCAATTAACTTCCCTCATATTCCCTAAAGGTGTGACCAGCATTGGGGAAAAAGCCTACGATGGTTGTTATGCTGTTACATTCATTGATTTGCCATCCACCCTGACATCTATCGGAGCAGGAGCATTCGGAAGTTGCGGCCAGTTGGATACTTTGTATTGCCATGCCAAAACACCTCCGACTATTACTGATAACACGTTTAACAATTATAACAATTGCAAAGTATTTGTTCAGCAATCTTCTTTGGCGCAATATAAGAGTGCCGATGGTTGGAAGAATTTCACCAATTACGTAACTATTCCGGACGAGAATCAAGCTATAGAAGAAATCTTCGGTAACCAATCGTCTGATGGCAAGTTCATCAAGGACGGCAAGCTCTATATCCGCAGAGGTAAAAATGTATATGATGCACAAGGTGTGCGTGCAAAGTAGAGTTTGCATATATCAAAAACAGTACGAAAAATGACATGCCGGTTTGTGCATGTCGTTTTTTTGTTGTACCTTTGTGGGGAATTTGAGAAGCAAAAGGATTTTTAGGTAAAAAAGATAATATTTTCCCCGAAACACAATGAAAAAGATAAGGTTTATTATCCTATTGATGATGTTTGGACTGATTAGCTGCGAAGATACGGTAAACACTGCTAATCAGCCGGTTTTTGTTGTAAAGAATAATACGAATGAGTACGTGGTGATGTTGCTTACGCTGCGCGAGGAGGTGGTAAAGAGCGGTTATCCGGAAGGCGGTTTGGTGGAGATACAGGCGCACAATAGCGTTACTCTAAGTTTTCCAAAGTATCCGGCAAGCAAAACATGCAAGCCATCCAACATCTTTACGGGACTGACATTTCTTGATCAACGCGGAATCGTGATAAAGGACGTGGACAAGATATACAACAGAGCATGGGAGCGAGAACATCTGTATTGGGAAGGCTCGCAGGGCGATAAACCAATCTGGGTATATACGTTCGAGGGCAAATAGAAGAGCAGTAAGAATATAGTGGCGGAGTCGTTTTGTGAGGAAACGTCTATTGCGCTGTATTTGTTTGTATTAGACCACTCTATTTAATTCATAATAATCAATTAACAAATGACAAAATCAAGCAATCAAACTATGCATTTTTTTGAATTAGTTAAGCGGTCTGTTTTCGCGGGAATGCTCATCGGTATTGCAGGTTGGGGCTTTCTGGCCAATCCTGTATTGGGCATGTTTTTGTTCTGTGTCGGCCTAATCGGCGTGGTCAAGTATCAGAGCAAGTTGTACACAGGTACAGCGGGTTTCTTGGACAGTTGGCGCGACATTCCTATGTTGCTGCAGGTATTGCTGGGTAACATTGTCGGGTGCGCCATTGTGGCGAGCATTTCGTTGGCGACGCCTCTGGCATTGCCGACAGCGGCGACGGGAATTATAACGGGCCGTTTGGCAATAGGTTGGTTCAGATGCGGTGTGCTGGCAATCGGTTGCGGCATGCTGATGTCGTTCTCGGTGGATTTTGCGCGTAAGAATCGTGATTTCTCGGATTGGCTTCCGTTGTTGTTTGCCGTTCCTGCCTTCATCATGTGCGGTTTTCCTCACTGTGTGGCCGATGCTTTCTATAGTTTGGTTTATCTGTTCAACACGCCGGTATCGGAAGTGGCGTGGGGTAGTTTCTGCGCTTATTACGTGAGTATTGTACTGGGCAATTTTGTCGGCTGCAACGCATATAAGTTGTTTCGGTAAAAGGTCCGTACGAAGGTGGCGCGAGAGTGGCCTGAGAGTGGCTAATCGACCGCTGTAAAGTCTAGGATTGACAGCTAATTGACAGCTAATTGATTCGAAGTTGACTCGAAATTTGTTCGAGTTGAGTTCGAAATGCCTTCGATATGCGTTCGAGATATGTTCGGCGGCAATAGGAAGAGCTGTACGAAATAACAAAGTCTCTTTGGGAAGAAGAAGCCCGAAGAGACTTTGTTGTGTGTTCGGGGAAAGCGTTCGGAAGAAAAAATGGCATAGTATTTGTGGAGTGAAAATGCGTGTGGTAAGAGGGATGAATTAGCATGTACACGTGCCGAAATTAAAGAATATTATTCTTTTTGTATAAAAAATCCCTGCAAAATTTGCGTATATGCTTTTTTTGTTGTACCTTTGCGCACTTTTTGTGCGTAGTGCGCTCACACACGCGTATATGAGCATGTATGTGCAGAATGGGGTGGAGCGGTGGAGAAGTGCAAAAAGTTAGGACAGAAGCATATTAACAAACAAAAAAATAGAGGATTATGAAATTTAACGTATCAAGTTCGAAATTGTTTTCTCAGTTGCAGGCAGTAAGCCGCGTGATTAACAGCAAGAACGCACTTCCTATTTTGGACGATGTGCTGTTCGACTTGAAGGGTAACTTGTTGACATTGACGGCATCGGACGGCGAGACAACAATCCGCACGAGCATTGAAGTGGAAGGAGCAGAGGGAAGCGGAAAAGTTGCGTCGGCAGCGAAATTGTTGCTGGAGACACTGCGTGAGTTCAGCGAACAGCCGCTGGCATTCACTATTGACGAGCAGAATTTTGCGGTAAGCATGGTTAGCCAGAACGGTACTTATTCGTTTGTGGGCGTTAACGGCAATGAGTATCCGGAGATGCAGGCAGCCGATGCCGATGCGCGTGTGATCAGTCTGCCGAGTCACGTGCTGCAGAACGCGATAGAGAAGACTATTTTCTGCACCGCAGACGACGACTTGCGTCCGGTGATGAACGGTATATATTTCGATTTGGCCACCGACCATGTGACGATGGTAGCCACCGATGCACACCGCCTGGTTCGCTACGTGAACAATAGTGTGAAGGCAGACGAGGCAGCAAGTTTTATTCTGCCGAAGAAGCCGGCATCGTTGCTGAAGAATGTGTTGGGCAAGGATGAGTGCGATGTACGTGTTGCTTTCGGTCAGAAGAACGCACGTTTTGAGTTTGACCAAACGATTATCGTTTGCCGTCAGATAGAGGGTCGTTTCCCGAACTACAATGCCGTTATTCCTCAGGGCAATCAGAATATAGTGAACGTAGATCGTCAGACGATGTTGAATGCATGTAAGCGTGTGGCTGTGTTTGCCAATACCGGCACAGCTCTGTTGCGTTTGGCGCTGAGTGAGAATCAGATAAAGATCTCGGCGCAGGATATCGATTTCTCGACGAGTGCAGAAGAGACAATCACTTGCAGTTACGACGGCACGCCTATGGCTATCGGCTTTAAGGCTCCGTTCCTGATTGATATATTGGCATCAATTGCTTCGGATGAGGTGCAGCTGAAATTGGCTGATCCGGCACGTGCGGGACTGATCCTGCCGAGCGAGAATGAGTCGGACGAGGAGATCGTGACTCTGTTGATGCCGATGTTGCTGAACGACTAAGTAAACCGTGCAGCGGGCTGCAGGAATAAAAACCATAAGCATAGTTCACTAAAAGCCAAAAGACGATATGTACCGCACACTGACAGAAGCAGAAATAGAACAGCTGAAGCAACAAGGTTGTGAGGCAAAAGACTGGAGCACGATAGAGGTGGCTCCGGGTTTTGATGCGGCCTATGTGCAGCAGACGCGTTTCTCAGGCACAATCCGAATGGGTGCTTTTCGAAGTGAGATAGAGTTGCCGGGTGGATTGAGTGTGCATACGGGCATATGCAACGCAACACTTCATAACGTGGAGTTGGGCGATGACTGCCATCTGTATAATATTCACAATTACATTGCCAATTACCGCATCGGCAGTAACACCTGTATTGAGAATGTGAATGCAATCCTGGTGGACGGCAGAACAACGTTCGGCAATGGTGTGCGTGTGGCTGTGATGAATGAGGGCGGCGGGCGCGAGATACCTATTTTTGATGAGTTGAGCGCAAGCCTGGCATACATACTGACGCTCTATCGCCATCGTCCGAAGATGATAGCTGAAGTAGAACGTCAGATAGATGCTTACGCCGAATCGCAAGCAGCTGAGACGGGCGAGATAGGAAGCAATGTGCATATTCTGAACTGCGGCAGTATAAAGAATGTCAAGATAGGCGATTATGCCGAACTGAGTGGCGTGAGTCGCCTGAAGAATGGCACGATCAACAGCAATGTTTTTGCTCCCGTTCGTTTGGGTAGCGGTGTCAAGTGTACGGATTTTATCATCGCCTCGGGTGTGACGATAGGCGATTCGACGCTGGTGGAAAAATGCTTTGTGGGGCAAGGTTGTATTTTTGACAAGCACTACTCGGCTTGCGAGAGTCTGTTCTTCAGTAACTGTCAGGGCATGCACGGCGAGGCATGTGCCATCTTTGCCGGACCATATACGGTTACTCACCATAAATCGACCTTGCTGATAGCGGGAATGTTCTCGTTCTTGAATGCAGGTTCGGGTAGCAACCAAAGCAATCATATGTACAAACTCGGCCCGATTCATCAGGGAATAGCAGAGCGTGGCGCCAAGACGACGAGCGACAGTTATCTGTTGTGGCCGAGTAAGATAGGCGCGTTCTCGTTGGTGATGGGTCGTCACACGAATCACAGCGATACGAGTGATCTGCCGTTCTCATATTTGATAGAGAACCAGTCGGAGTCATTCCTCGTGCCGGGTGCTAATCTGCGTACTGTGGGTACGATACGTGACGCGCAGAAATGGCCGAAACGTGACAACCGCAAAGATCCGAACCGTTTGGACCAAATTAACTTCAATCTGCTGAGTCCGTACACGGTTCAGAAGATGTGGCGCGGACGGGAAGTACTGGATGAACTGGTGGCGCTGAGCGGTGAGAACACAACTATATACGGTTATCGCAATTGCAAGATACGCAACAGTTCGCTGCGTCACGGCCGTGAGTTGTACTCAATAGGTATACAGAAATTTTTGGGCAACAGCTTGATCAGCCGTTTGGAGGACAAGAAGTTGAAGAGTTTGGCAGATGTGCGTGCAGCGTTGAAGCCTGATAGTCAAAGCGGATTGGGCGACTGGGTAGATTTGGCGGGACTGATAGCGCCTAAGGGAGAAGTGAAGCGTTTGTTAGACGATATAGAAAGCAAACGTATGTCGCTGAGAGCGATACGCGAGCGCTTGCAGGAGATGCATGCTCATTACTATTCGTACGAGTGGACATGGGCGTTGGAGAAACTGGAGCAAGTGTGGGGATGTGGATATCAGGAGGTGACACTTGAGCAGATCCGGCAGACTATTGAACAATGGCAAGAAGCGGTGGTACGTCTGGACAGAATGGTCTATGACGATGCGCGTAAAGAGTTTGATCTGAACAGCCAGACAGGTTTTGGTGTGGATGGAGACAGATTGCAGGCTGAAGCCGATTTTGAGGAAGTGCGCGGCAGTTTTGAGTCCAACTCGTTTGTGAAAGCCGTGTTGGAGCATATAGAGCGTAAGAGTGAATTAGGCAGAAAAATGCTCGCTATATTGGAGAGCGTGAATTAAGATAGTAAGGATGAGTATCGGAAAAGTGACCATATTAGGATGCGGTAGTGCAAAACCGACAAAGACAACTTCTCCCTCGGGGCAGTTGGTGGACTTGTGCGACAAGTCCTTTCTGGTAGATTGCGGCGAAGGCGTGCTGCTGACAATGCAGAAATTGGGCGTGCATACCTCGCGTCTGTACAACATCTTCATTTCGCATCTACATGGTGATCATTGTTTCGGTCTGATCGGTTTGCTGACGACGCTGGGAATGCTCAAACGCACGCAACCGATGCATATATACGCTCATCCGGATTTAGAGAAATTGCTTCAACCATTGTTGGATTATCATGCCAACGATAGGCAGTTTGATATCATCTTCCACCATATCAATCCGCGTAAGCATGAGGTGATATACGAAGACAGAACGGTGAGCGTGGAGACTATCCCCCTGAAGCACGGTGTGCCGACATGCGGATTTCTGTTCAAGGAAACACGCCGTGTGAAGAATGAAGACGGTACGTTCGACCGGGTGACGCGTAAACGCTATGCCTATTGTTCGGATACGCAGTACAGCGAGAAGATAGTTCCGATCATAGAAGGAGTGGATACCCTATATCACGAGTCAACGTTTCTGCAGTCGATGTCAGAACGCAGTAAAGAGGTGAAGCACTCCACGGCAGCCGATGCGGCTACAATAGCCAAGATGGCCAATGCCGGCAAGTTGATCTTGGGCCACTATTCGGCACGTATAGAAGATCATAGTCTGTTTTTGGAGGAGGCGAAACCGATATTTGACAATAGTTATCTCGCAGAAGAAAATCTTGTTTTTGAAATCTAAGAATGGCTAAAACAACGGTACAATATGTCTGTTCGTCCTGCGGTGCAAAGGCTCCGCAGATGTTAGGCCGTTGTCCGGTATGCGGTGAGTGGGGTACGTACGAAGAGGAAGTAGTGGAGAGCGGAAAGGCGAAAGTGGAAAGAAGCCGCGCGGCGGAGAGCAATGCCCAAAGGTTGCAAGACATAGTGGCAGACGAAGAGATGCGAATCGATATGCAGAACGGCGAACTCAATCGAGTATTGGGTGGTGGTTTGGTGCCGGGCAGCTTGATATTGCTGGGAGGAGAACCGGGAATAGGCAAATCGACGCTTGCCCTGCAAGTACTGATGCAGATGGGTGAACGCAAAACGTTTTATGCTTCGGGCGAAGAGAGTCTGCGTCAGTTGAAGTTGCGTGCAGAGCGTTTGGCCGGCAATGCGGAGAACCTGTATATATCTTCGGAGACATCGCTGGAACGCATATTGGAACAAGTGAAAGAGATAGAACCGGAAGTGGTGGTGGTCGATTCGATACAGACCATCGGCACCGAAGGAATAGAAGCGACAATAGGTAGCATCAGCCAAGTGCGCGAGTGCGCGGCACGAATCATGGAGTTTGCCAAAACACGCAATATACCTTTTATTATTATCGGCCATATTAATAAGGAAGGTTCGTTGGCAGGCCCGAAAGTGCTGGAACACATAGTAGATACGGTGTTGCAGTTTGAGGGCGATCAACAATATATGTATCGTATCCTGCGTGCGCAGAAGAACCGCTTTGGTTCAACGGCTGAATTGGGAATATACGAGATGCGCCAAGATGGTCTGCGCGAGGTGACCAACCCGTCGGAACTACTGCTCTCAACGGCGCGAGAAGGATTGTCCGGTGTAGCTGTCGCAGCGGCAGTAGAAGGTGTGCGGCCGTTCTTGATAGAAGTGCAGGCGTTGGTATCCTCGGCTGCTTATGGTACTCCGCAGCGTTCATCCACCGGTTTTGACGGCAGGAGACTGAATATGCTACTGGCTGTGTTGGAAAAACGCGTGGGATTCAAATTGCTGCAGAAAGATGTGTTTGTCAACATAGCCGGTGGTCTGCGTGTACAGGATCCGGCTGTGGACTTGGCAGTTTTGGCGGCCGTGCTGAGCAGCAATATGGACATAGCTCTGGACGCGGGAACATGCTTGTGTGGCGAAGTGGGTTTGGCCGGAGAGATACGGTCGGTCAATCGTATAGAACAACGTATAAGCGAGGCGCAGAAACTGGGATTCCAGCGTATACTCATACCTGCGGAACAAAAAGTGGATGCCTCGCGTTATAAGATAGAAGTAATAGGTGTTAAACGTGTGACGGACGCTTTCCGTCTATTGATTAAGAATGCATAAGGAGATTAGATCATACATTCTGGCCATGTTGCTGCTGATGGTAGCCGGCGTGGCGAACGCAGAGACTCGCCCGTACTTGTGCGAGTTGGGTATACAGGCCGGTTGCGGCTATTACGCCGGTGATGCCACACCGCATATCTTCATGGATGTGCGTGAGGCATATGGAGCGCATTTCCGCTACAAGTTCACCCAGCGTTGGGCTGTGCAAGTCAAGGGGTTGACGCAACGTATCGCAGGTAACGACTACACGATGCGTAACGAACGTCTGAATACCAAGTGGGAAGACCAACTGGTCAATGTAGATGTGATGGGTGAATTCAATTTCTTCCGTTTCGGCACAAGCAACGAGTTCAACCGTAACATCCGCCCGTACACACCGTATATCTTCCTCGGCGTGGGAATGAGCCTCTACGGATCCGATTCGCATAACAAGCCCATGTTCAACAAAGCGGCTTGTTACATCCCGTTAGGCATCGGCTTCAAGTGGAAGTTCGCTAATTGGTGTGGATTGAATATTGCGTGGCAGCACAATATATATATTGCTGACAATCTGGAGAGTCGTGCATCGTTGGACAATCGTTACAACATGAACGGAAGCAATGTTATGAACTGCGATATCACCGGCCAATTGACAGCCGGTATAGTGTTTGAGTTTGGTCATGCACCTAAACCCTGCCGTGTGTGCAACGCGGAGGATGGATATTAAAAGACTGATAGTTAAAGTATTAGAAATGGATTATAAAGAACAAATAAACCCTGATCGCTTGCCGCGACACATAGCCATCATCATGGATGGAAATGGTCGTTGGGCAAAGAAGCAAGGCTTGGCACGAATGTTTGGCCACAGACAGGGAGTGGAAACGGTGCATAACATCACCGTGGCTGCTACCCGGTTGGGTATTGAGTATCTGACGCTCTATACGTTCTCTACCGAGAACTGGAATCGTCCGAAGGAGGAAGTGGATGCGTTGATGAACCTGTTGGTAGATACGATAGCCAAAGAGACACCGACGCTGATGAACAACAACGTGCGTCTGCAGACCATAGGCGACTTGAATCGTCTGCCGGAGAATGCCCGAAACAAGTTTATGCATTGCATAGAGCAAACCAGCAAAAATACCGGTTTGACAATGGTCCTGGCACTCAGTTACTCAGCCCGTTGGGAGATAACGCAGGCCATGCAAGAAGCCGTCCGTTTGGCGCAAACCAAAGGATTGCGTCCCGAGGATGTAAACGAACAGTTGGTTAGTTCGCTCATGACAACGAGTAATATGCCTGACCCGGATCTGTTGATCCGAACCAGCGGCGAGTACCGTATTAGTAATTTCCTGTTGTGGCAGTTGGCTTATAGTGAACTGTATTTTACCGACCGCTTGTGGCCGGAGTTTGACGAACAAGAGTTTTATAAGGCCATAATAGATTATCAGAAACGTGAACGTAGATTTGGAAAAACCAGTGAACAGATTCAGTAACATAATAGTACTTTTGTTTGTGCTGTTGTGTCTGCCTTTGTATGCGCAGAACGACAGCGTGGAGGTCACAGCAACAGAGGCTGTGCCTGAGATAGAATATACACTAAACCGCAAGACGTACGAGATTGCGTCTATCGAGGTGGAGGGAGCTGATAGTTACGAAGACTTCGTGCTGATCGGCTTCTCCGGACTTGCTGTGGGCGATAAGATAGAGGTGCCTGGCGACCAGATTACAAAAGCAATCAAACGTTTCTGGAAGCAGGGATTGTTCTCCAGCGTCAAGATACGTGCTAAGAAGATAGAGGGCAACAAAATCTGGCTCGTTATTTCGCTTGTGCAGCGACCGCGCGTGAGCGAAGTACGCTACGAGGGATTGAAGAAAAGCGAGAAAGAGGATGTGGAAGTTAAAGTCGGAATCCGTACAAGTTCGCAGATGACTCCTAACCTGGAAGATCACGCCAAGACGGTTATCAAAAAGTATTTGGCAGAAAAGGGCTTCCACAATGCAGAGGTGAGTGTTCTCCAGCAGAATGATCCCGATCATCCGGGCTATGTGCGTGTGCTGATAGCGGTGGACAAGAAGTTCAAGACCAAGGTGGGAAAGATATACATCACCGGCAATGAGGCTCTTAGCGACCTGCAGATTAACAAGGCGATGAAGAAGACCAACGATAATAATATCATCAACCTCTTCCGTACGAAGAAATTCGTGGCAGACGAGTTTGAGAAAGATAAACAAGCCGTTATTGACAAGTATAACGAGCATGGTTATCGCGATGCGTACATCGTGTCTGATTCGATTGCTCCGAACCCCGAAGACCCAACGCGTGTGGACGTGTTCTTGACTGTCTCTGAGGGAAAGAAATACTACGTGCGTTCGATCAAGTGGGTGGGTAATACCGTCTATCCGTACGAATATTTGAATGCTACGCTGGGTATCAAACCGGGCGAGGTTTATAATCTCAAGACGCTCAACGACCGCCTGACCGGCGATGATGACGCGGTTAGCAAACTCTATACCGACCGAGGTTATCTGTTCTTCAATGTTGAGCCTGTCGAGGTCAATGTGGAGAACGATTCTATTGACTTCGAAATGCGCATGTACGAGGGCAAACCTGCCACTATCAACGAGATAAAGATTGTTGGTAACACACGCGTGTACGAGCATGTCGTCCGCCGCGAACTATACACCAAACCGGGACAGTTGTACTCGCAATCGGATATTATGCGTTCACTCCGTGAGTTGGCACAGATGGGTCACTTCGACCAAGAGAAACTGGTGCCGGATATCCAACCTAACCCCGAAGAAGGAACGGTGGACATCACCTATATGTTGGAAACCAAATCCAGCGACCAGATAGAGTTCTCGCTCGGTTGGGGTGCTACGGGTCTGGTCGGTTCGTTGGGACTCAAGTTCACCAACTTTGCTATCCAGAACCTCTTCAACAAGAAATCTTACCGCATTGTGCCGCAAGGAGAGGGACAGACCTTCTCTATTAACGCGCGCACGAACGGTATATATTATACGTCCGCCAGCATTTCGTTCCTCGAACCATGGCTGGGCGGCAAGCGTCCGAACAGCCTTAGCGCAAGCATCTACTTTGCTAACCAGACCGGCTATTCCAGCCGTTACCAAAAGGCTTACCAGAACTTGTACAACACCTATTCCAACTATTATTACTATTCGGGCAACAGCAATTATTATCAGCAGTTAGCTGAATCTGAGGCTGATAAGGATAAGTACCTGCGCACTTTCGGTGTTTCTATCGGATATGGTAAGCGTTTGCGTTGGCCGGACGATTACTTCACTTTCTACGGCGAACTCAGTTATCAGATGTATATGATGAAGGACTGGCCCTATCTGCTTATCTCCGATGGTACCAGCCACAACCTGTCTCTCAATCTGCAACTCTCGCGTTCGTCTATCGACAACCCGATTTATACACGCCGTGGTAGCCAATTCACTTTGGGTCTGAAGATTACGCCGCCGTGGTCTCTCATCAACGGCAAGGACTATTCGCAGATGTCCAATGCCGAGAAGTATCATATGATAGAGTACCACAAATGGAAATTCACCGGCAAGGTCTTCACTCCGCTTACCAAGGACAGCAAACTGGTTCTCATGTCCCGTGTTGAGTTCGGTTATCTCGGCCATTACAACCAATATGCCAAGTCACCGTTCGAGTCGTTCTATATGGGTGGAGATGGTATGTCCAGCTATACCAGTTATGCTACCGAATATGTGGCTATGCGTGGTTATCAGTCCGGTTCGCTCACACCATATGACTTGACTACAGGACGCAATATGGGTTACTTGTACAACAAGTTTACTATGGAGTTGCGTTACCCTATCTCGCTTGAGCAGAGCGCCACTATCTGGGCGTTAGCTTTCGTCGAGGCCGGTAACTGTTTCTCGGATATCAAGGACTATAACCCGTTTAATCTCAAGCGTTCTGCCGGTGTGGGTGTGCGTATCTTCCTGCCGATGTTCGGTCTGCTGGGTGTTGACTGGGGATACGGATTCGACGAAATCAACGGAAGCAAACAATATAGTGGAAGCCAGTTCCACTTCGTGCTTGGACAAGAATTATAATAACGAAATGTGACGACTATGAGAAAAATATTATTTATTCATTATTCATTAATCATTGCAGCTCTGCTGTTTTGTGGCACGGCTTTTGCAAAAGATCAATCGGTAGCCTTTGTCGATATGACGTATATCCTCAAGAATCTGCCGCAGTACGAGCAGGCTAACGAACAGTTGACTATGCTCTCCAAACGCTGGCAAAAAGAGGTGGATGCCATGCAGCAAGAGGCACGCGTCTTATCTACCAACTATCAGACGGAGCAAATCTTCCTTTCTGAGGCTATGCGTAGCCAGCGAGAAGAAGAAATAGTGAAAAAAGAGCAGGAAGTATTGGAACTCAAACGCAAATATTTCGGCCAGGAGGGCGAACTGTACAAAAAGCGCGAAGCGCTTATCAAACCTATTCAGGACGAGGTTTACAACGCTATCCAAGAACTCGCAAGCGAAAAACATATCGATGTCGTCAAGGACCGCTCGGCAGATCCCGCGCTCATCTATATGTCCTCCAAACTTGACATCTCTGACCAAGTGCTGCAAAAGTTGGGAGCTAAGTAAGTTAAAATTGTTCCACGGTCGGTATCTCGTCGGTATCTCGTCGGAGTCTTACCGAAGGCAATTCGAGCGTGGAACAATCAATATAGAAATAATAACATAAATATTTAATAAGATGAAGAAAATTATTATTGCAATGATGCTGGCTCTGCCTATGATTGCCAGCGCACAGAAGTTCGGACACATCAACACTCAAGAACTGTTCACTCAGATGCCTGAGATGGCTAAAATCAAACTGAAAATGGATACCATCCAAGGTCAATACGAGAATCAGTTGGCTTCTATGAACGAAGAGATTCAGAAGAAGGCGCAGGACTATCAGGCTCAAGAGGCTACTATGGCTGACGCTGTTAAGCAAATCCGCCAGCAAGAGTTGCAGGAGATGCAGCAGCGTATCCAGTTGTTCTATCAGACCGCTGAGCAGGATATCCAGAAGAAGCAGCAAGAGTTGCTCGCTCCGGTTCACGAGCGAATGACTAAGGCTATCAAGGCTGTTGGCGACCGTGAGGGCTATACCTATATCTTCGACAGCCAGGCCATGGTTCACATCGGCAACGACGCTAACGACGTTACTCCTGCCGTTAAGAAGGAACTGGGTATCAAATAATTATCAATTGTCAATTGTTAACTATCAGTTGATTATGGCCGACGGTTATTTAGAATCCCATTATGCCGATTACGAAAAGAAAAAGGCAGAGTGGCTGAAGAAAAAGGCCAAATGGTCATATCGTAAATCGTCTAATAGTCAATCGTTTTATGGTACAAAAGATTCAAAAGACACTACGCGATAGTGCATTTGCGCGTTGGGCTGTGCTGGTCTTGGTGGCAAGCATGATGTTCTTCGCTTATATGTTTGTAGATATCCTCTCGCCGCTGGCTTCTACTCTCAACGATGTCTTGGGATGGGATCAGGGTACCTTCGGCACATATGCTGCCGGTGAGTTCCTGCTCAACGTCTTCGGATTCCTCATCCTCGCAGGTATTATCCTCGACAAGATGGGCGTCCGTTTCACAGGCGTGCTCTCTGCCAGCCTCATGGTTATTGGCGCTTCTATCAAGTATATCGGTATCTCCGACTGGTTCGGAGCGAACGATATCGTTTGGCTCAACAGCTGGTGGACTTCGATGCCGGGTAGCGCTAAGATGGCTATGTTCGGATTCATGATCTTCGGTTGTGGATGCGAGATGGCAGGTACTACTGTCAGCAAAATCCTGGCTAAGTGGTTCAAGGGCAAAGAGATGGCCTTGGCTATGGGTCTGGAGATGGCTATCGCACGTCTCGGCGTGTTTGCCGCTATGTGGCTCGCGCCGATCTTCAGCATTCATTATGCAACTAATGGCCACAACTCGGTCGTAGCTCCGTTGCTCTTCGCTTCATTGCTGTTGGTAGTCGGATTGCTCAACTTCCTGGTATTCACCATCATGGACAACCGCTTCGACAAACAACTGGTGGCTATCGGAGAAACAACGGCAGAGAAAGATCCGGAGGACGAGTTCCATGTCAGCGACCTCAAGAAGATATTCTCCAGCAAGATGTTTTGGATCATCGCCCTGCTTTGCGTACTCTATTATAGCGCTATCTTCCCGTTCCAGCGTTTCGCTACCAACTTCCTGGAGGAGACGCTGAATATCAGCAACGCTGAGGCTGCAGGTCTGTTCAAGTGGTTCCCTATCTTGGCGATGGTTCTCACACCGTTCCTCGGAGCCTTTATTGACTACAAGGGCAAGGGCGCATCGATGATGTTGCTCGGCGCAATCATCATGATTGTCTGCCATAGTGTTTTCGCTTTCGTGTTGCCCGCATATCCGAGCAAAGTGTTGGCTCTTATCACTATCCTGGTTCTGGGCGTCAGCTTCTCGCTCGTTCCGGCATCTATGTGGCCGAGCGTGCCTAAGATTATCGATGAGAAAGTGCTGGGATCGGCTTACTGCCTCATCTTCTGGGTACAGAATGTGGGTTTGTGCCTTGTTCCGCTCTTGATAGGTAAACTGCGTGTCGCTACTGACGGCTACATCGTTCCGATGATTGTCTTCGCTTCGTTCGGCGTCTTGGCATTCCTTCTGAGCCTTGCTCTCAAGGTGGAAGATAAACGTAAAGGATATGGATTGGAACTTCCTAATAAAAAATAAAAACTCGCTTTGTGTCACGACAGACAGCCGGAAGGTTACTCCCGGCTGCATCTTCGTGGCGCTCAAAGGCGAGCACTTCGACGGCAATCAGTTCGTAGAACAGGCCAAACGCGATGGGGCAGAGTATATCATCTGCGGAGACAATGCCTTGAGCGAACTGCAGGACTTGGCTCGAGCTTGGCGCAGAGAACTGGGATTGCCTATTCTCGCCATCACCGGCACTAACGGCAAGACAACTACCAAAGAACTCTGTGCCGCTGTGCTTAGTACCAAATACAACCTGTATTACACGCAAGGTAATCTCAATAACCAACTGGGCGTACCTCTCACTTTATTGAGTATCACGCGCGCACACGAGATGGCTATAGTGGAGATGGGCGCCAGCCATCCCGGCGATATCAAAGAGTTGGTAGATATCGCTGAGCCTGATTACGGCCTGATCACGAATGTCGGACATGCCCATCTGCAAGGATTCGGCTCCTTCGAAGGCGTGCAGAAAACCAAAGCCGAACTATACGACTACTTGCGTCAGCATGGAGGATTCTGCTTCAGAAACACCGACAACCCATATCTCGAGAAAATGGCTAATGGATTGAAGACTGTTGCTTATACAACAGGAACAATGCCCGAAGGAACTCATTTGGTCGGCAACTACAACTCGGAGAACGTCCAGGCTGCCATTTGTGTGGGCAAATACTTCGGAGTAAGCGAAGAAACAGCTTTAGCTGCCATTCGCGCTTATGTCCCGAGCAACAACCGTTCCCAATTGATGCAAACCGAGCGCAATACGATTGTCGTAGATGCCTATAACGCCAACCCGACGTCCATGCAGGCCGCTATTGAAGCATTTAGCAAGGAAAAGAGAAATAACTACTGCTACATTCTCGGAGGAATGCGAGAACTCGGCGAATACAGCCACACCGCACATCAGAACATAGTCAATATGCTCTTGGAACGCAAGGCTGACATCGTGCTCCTGGTGGGCGATGAATATAAACAAACTACCGCGCCGTACACTATCTTCGATGACGTGGAAGCGCTCTGCGACTATCTCAAGGCTAACCCCATCTGCGGAGCGCATATATTGCTCAAAGGTAGCAGAGGAAATCAACTGGAAAAAGCAATACCTTATTTGTAGAGGATTATGAAGAAGATACTTATAACCATTTTATTTATCGTCCTGCTCGTCGCAATCGGCGGGTTGGCTTACTTGTATCTCAACCAACGTGGTGAGATGACAGAACTGATCGAGCAAATGGAGATCGAGAAGGAGGAACTGCAAGATGAGTACGAGGATCTGGCTATTCAGTTCGATGGTTACCAAAACATGGACATCCGCAACGACTCGCTTCAGGACCTTTTGTCTAAGGAGCAGCAACGCGTCCAGGACCTCTTGGAGGAACTGCGTACCACCAAGGCCAGCAACGCTCGTCGTATTGCTGAACTGAAGAAGGAGCTGGCTACCGTACGCGCTGTCATGAAGGACTATGTGCGCCAGATTGATTCGCTCAATGTGACTAACGCACGCCTGACGGAGGAAAACGAACAACTCACCACTCAGAATACGCAATTGACCAATACCAATACGCAGTTGACCACTATCAATACGCAGTTGACAGAGACCGTTACACGCGCATCTATGCTCGAAGTGACTTCATGCACCGTAACTATGCTCAACAAGCATGACCGCAAAACACGCATGGCCAGCCAAGCACGCAAACTGCAGTTCAACTATGTCATTGCTAAGAATATCACCTGCACGCCCGGTATGAAGAACCTCTATGTGCGTGTCGTTGCGCCTAACGGAGAACTGCTTGGCGAGAGCGAGGATAGACTCTTCAACTTTGAGAATCAGGATATTCCTTATACCGTGGCCCAGCAGATAGAGTATAGTGGAGAACCCTATTCGGGACTGGTTTATTGGCCTTTAGAGTCCGATCCTATTGCCGGATTCTATAACGTCGATTTCTTCTGTGAAGGCAACCTGATCGGCTCATTCCCTATCCAAGTGAAGAAATAACGATGGCTACTATAGTGGACATAAGACGACCGATTGAGGCTGAGTGGAAACAGTACGAACGACTGCAAAAGGAATGCCTGCAATCGGACAATAAGTTGCAACAACAAGTGCTGAATTATATCAGCGCACGTAGTGGCAAACAATTGCGTCCGTTGATGGTCTTGCTCTGCGCTAAGATGTGCAATCCCGTTACAGACAAGACCCTTCGCACGGCTGCAGCACTCGAGTTGCTGCACAATGCCAGCCTTGTACACGATGACGTCGTCGATTCGTCAGCCACACGGCGCGGCGCCGATGCCGTCCATGTGCGATGGAGCAACAAGGTGGCTGTGCTGGCCGGAGACTATATGCTCGCTAAGGTGATCGGGTTGGTTGCAGAGGTGCGCAATACTCCTATCTTGGAGATCGTATCCGGATTGGGACAGAGCCTCAGTAGCGGCGAATTGGCACAACTCCATGTCGGCCAATCCATGTGGATTAGCGAGGAGCAATATTATCATGTCATAGATCTGAAAACTGCGCGCCTCTTCCAGGCGTGCGCTGAGGCAGGGGCAGAGTCTGCCGGATGTACCCCGCGTCAGCGTAAGGCCCTCAGCGAATACGGGCGAATGCTCGGACTTTGTTTCCAGATCAAAGATGATATCTTCGACTATAGTGATTTGGAGGAGATTGGCAAGCCGACTATGAGTGACTTGCGTGACGGCAAAGTGACTCTGCCGCTCATCATCGCGCTCCGCCGCGCTCCGCAACCCGAAGCCGAATCAATCATGTCGCAGGGAGAACAACTCAAAGACATTCAGAACCCGGCAGAGGAAGCACGTATCCTCGAGCAAATCAAATCGTTTGTCCTTCGTTTTCAGGGCGACGAGTACGCCGTTCAGTGCATGCTGGACTATAAAAAAAGAGCCATAGAAGCCCTTTCGGTTTTCCATGACTCAGAGGAAAAAGAGAGTCTGCTGCAATTACTCGACTATGCCATCAATCGTGTTCAGTAAGCGTTCACGCAGCTCTTCGTCACTGATAGTCATCAATACGTCCTTGATAAACGCGCCGACTAATAGTTGGCGCGCTTTTTGTTTGCCTATACCGCGTTGCTGCATGTAGAACAAAGCTTTGTCGTCCAACTGGCCAGTACTGGCTCCGTGTGTCGCCTTCACATCATCGGCATAAATCTCCAATTGCGGTTGTGTGCGCATCTCGGCTTTCTCTGACAACAATATATTGCGGTTGGTCTGATGCGCCTCCACACATTGTGCATCTTGCGCGATCTTCAGTTCGCCCACAAAGCGACCTCTGGATTCTTCGTCCAATACAAACTTAATCAACTGATTAGAAGTGCCGTTGCCCACCTTGTGCGTCACGTGTGTATCGGTACTAACTTGTTCATTCCCTTTGAGATATGCCAGAGCATATATCTCCGTCGAGCAGTTCTCGCCTGTTTGCTCAACGGTGATGCTATTCACCTTTGCGCCTTGCGCTTTGTCTCCCGGCATATCTACAACATGTATCTTGACGCGCGAACCGGCTTCCTGCACTATATGCAGGTCCACTGTCGGCTCGTTCAGATAGACATGCTCGAATGTCTCGCCCGTATGGATAGTCATCTTATTCATGCAGAAAATCGTATCCTGTTTGCTCCAACTCGAGTGCCAATGACTTGTCGCCTGTTCTGACTATCTTGCCGTCCGCCAACACGTGCACGTAGTCCGGCACTATATAGTCCAACAGACGCTGGTAGTGCGTTATGACGATCGACGCGTTATGCGGCGTCTTCAGTTTGTTCACGCCTTCTGCCACGATGCGCAGCGCGTCTATGTCCAATCCGCTGTCCGTCTCGTCCAGAATAGACAGGCACGGCTCCAGCATTGCCATCTGGAAGATCTCGTTCTTCTTCTTCTCACCTCCGGAGAAACCCTCGTTCACTGAACGGTTGTTCAGTTTGTCGGCCATCTCCACCATCTTCTTCTTCTCGCGCATCAATGCCAGAAAATCCTTGGCTGACAGGGCCGGCTTGCCCTCGTGGGCACGCTTCTCGTTGACAGCTGTGCGCATGAAGTTGACCATGCTCACGCCCGGTATCTCCACCGGATATTGAAAACTAAGGAACACTCCCTCGCGTGCACGAATCTCCGGCTCCATGCTCAGCAGATCCTTACCGCGCAGCAACACTGTCCCTTCTGTCACTTCGTACGCCGGATTGCCCGTCAGTACTGCGCTCAGCGTCGATTTGCCGGCACCGTTCGGGCCCATGATGGCATGCACTTCGCCCTCACGAATGGTCAAGTCTACGCCTTTCAGTATTTCCTTGCCGTTGATCGAGGCATGCAGATTATGTATTTCTAATAGATTATTCATCGTTCTTTTTCTCAAAATCGGGTGCAAAGTTACTACAAATTATCCAAATCTGCAAGATTTTGACAAAAAAAGCACCTCCGAAGAGGCACTTTTTTGCATTGAGCATAAGTTCGTCGGTCTTTTGCTGTTTGATACGGCTTGCTTCGATTATCTTATCAACGCACCTTGTGCATTGTAGATATGGCCGTTTTTCTTGATGAGCAGTTGGCCGTTACGCAGAGTCTTTCGATATGCTGCTTTCGCCTCTCCGTTTACCAATCCCGTAGCAACTTCGGGCATCGGTTGTACATCGAAATCTTGCCAGCGGTATGCTGCCTTATAATCATCTACCGAGCTTTTCGGTACATAAAGTTTGATCTGGTCTATATTCGGTACCTCAAAGAACGGGTGGTTGTCCCAATCATAGAACTCGCACGGGGTCACGGCATAATTGTAAACTTCTTTCAGTTTCGACTCTGAACGGAATGCAAAAGCGCTGCCTTCAATGAGCGTTACGGTGCTCGGCAGAATGAGTGTCTCTACATCATGGCAGTCTTCGAATGCATATGACCCAATTCTTTCTACTCCTTCGGGCAACTCGATACGCTTAAGCAATGTGCAGCCCCAGAAAGCTTCAAAGTCGATATCGGTAAGTGTTGATGGGAACGAGATTTCTGTCAGACTGTCGCAGTTATAGAAGGCATGGTTGCCAATCTTGGTCGTTCCTTCCGGAATAGCGAACGCACCTTGATAATTCTCCGGCAGGCGTGCAAACAGGTGTGAGTTGCTAACCGGCGAAGTAAGACCGATGTATCTGAAAGCTTCGCTTCCGATGCCTTGTACCGATTCAGGCAGATTGAAAGACTTGAGAGAGTCGCAATACAGAAAGAAATTGTTCGGAATATAGGTATAAGGGCATAATATCGTCACGTTCTCCAATTGTGAGCAATTCTTGAATAGATATTCGGCGTTATCGAGATTGGTAATAGTAGAAGGCAAAGTAACTGACTTCAAACTGCTACATCCATCGAACATACCGGAGCTAATCCACTTCAATCCTTCAGGTAGCGTGATATTGGTTAGATTGCTACATCCGGAAAAAGCGTAACTACCGATACTCTGCACTGTACTCGGAACTACGAATGTAGTTAGATCGGTGCGGTCTTTGAAGGCAGAAATACCAATCTCTGTAATACCTTCCGGCAAGGTTGCTCCTTTTCCGGCATATATCAACAGGCCTGTGCTCTTCTCTATCAAACAGTAATTGGTTGCAGAGTAATTCTCGTTGCCGGCAGCAATGGTGACGGCCTCTGTTGTGCCGGGCAGTGCCGACGGGTCAATGTAATTCAACGATGCAGGCAGTGCTATAGTTGTTAGCGAGGTATAGGAAAACGCTCCGTACTCAATGATCTCCAGACCTTCGTTCAACGTGATGCTGGTTAGATTCTCGCAGCGTACGAAAGCCTCATAGCGGATTAATTTTACCGATGTGGGAAGGGATACACTTTTCAAAGACTTATTATCCTTGAACGCGTCTCCGCAGATAATCTCGATGCCATCCGGCACGGTGTAGTTCTCAGCGTAGTCATAAGGCAGGAAAGCAAAGAACTTACTATTATATACCGGAGCTTCCGGTGTGTCAGCAGTGCATATATTTCCCCCTACTTCCTCCAGTCCTTCAGGCAGCGTAAGACTCTTCAGCGAGTAGCAATGCTCAAAAGCCCAATCACGAATATATTTAAGCGTAGAAGGGAGAGTCAAACTTTCCAATTTTTCGCAAGACCCAAACGCATCGCTGCCAATCTCTTCCAAACCTTCGTTCAGTGCAATACTGGTCATGTTAACACAGTTATGAAAAGCCTCTGAACCAATCTTTTTCATGGTCTTGGGCAACACAACACTGTTGAGAGACTCGCTATACTGAAATGCGTTATCTTTGATTTCGATGACAGAGTAAGTGTGTCCATCATCCTCTATGCTGTCGGGGATAACGATATCCCCCGTGTACGGATTTTCACCTTGGATGACGCCGGCTGTATAGTTCTCTCCATCATAACTACACTCATAAGCAATACCATCCACATAGACTTGTGCTGTGACGGTCAGCACACTTGCGCATAGCGCACAAATGAATAAAGAAATTTTCTTTGCCACATGGGCACGATTAATTGTAAATTTTTTCATAAGTTTTTTTTAGTTAGTATGTCGTAGTTGACTAAATTGTTTTCCGTTTTGTTTCTTTTGTGATTGCAGTTGATTCTTTCCGGTACAACAATGGTTGCACTAACCAAGCAAGCGACAGAGACTAAATGTCCCTGCCGCTTGCTAAGTGGCTAATTCTTTTGTAAATATATCTTATACCCTAATACTGGATTGGTAATTTGCTGATTATGTGCAGAATATGTTGTCACGAATTGTCGTGTTCAAGCAATCAGTTGATCTGTTGTTTCTTTAATCGGCTGCAAAGGCACTACAAAAATTGCATATACGCAAATAATTGGGTATTTTTTCCCATTTTTTTACCCCGATAAAACCCCGATAAAACCCCGACAAGACCTCGAGTAAAGTCTAGGATTGCTTCGAATGACTCTCGAATTGCCTTCGATTTGAGTTCGAAGTAACCTCGCGTCACTCCGGCAACGAACGAAAAAAAACAAAAAAATGAACAGGTTGTTTGGTAGATTGCAAAAAAATGATTATCTTTGCCCCGCCATGTGGAATGATGATGTGTTTCCGGTTTGATACAGACAAGATCAGGGTACTCAATGACGAAAAAGGTGGAACTACATGGTGAGCAAAAAGAGATACCTCGAGCGTTAATGAAAAAAGTATATTAAACAAATCTACGATAAAGAATAAACGCCTTATGAAAAACAGAATCCTTCTCCTATTTGCCTTTTGTGCTATGACCGGCATGATGGTGGCACAGGAAACACCCGTTCAGCAACTGAATGTCTGGAAAATGGATGGTAGCAAGATCTCCTTCCTGCTATCAGATGAACCCGTAACAACGTTTGAGAACGGGAACCTCGTTATAACCACCAACCAGAGTGTGTACAGTTATCCTCTTGCGCAGATGAAAAAGTACACCCACGAAGGTCAGTCGGAGGGAATGGATAACTCGCCCTTGGCTCCCGGTGATATTCTAGTGCGGCAGAATGACGAGCAATTGTTGATAGAAGGACTACCCGATAATTATCCTGTAACCGTCTATAACATGGATGGAAAGCAGATATTCAGCCAACGGTCCATCGGCGGCCAACCGCTACTTGTCTCATTGATTGGCCAACCGCAAGGCTCCTATATAATAACCGCAGGTTCAACCTCCTTTAAATTTGTGAAACAATGAGAAAGATTATTTTAGCCTTTGTACTTTGTACATGGTCCCTTAGTCCCTTGTTTTCACAAGAGGCGTTTTATATCTATCGTAATGACGGCGATTTCAACGGCTTCTTCTTCGATGAAGTAAAAGAGATGCGGTATTCGAAATTCGCACTTGATAATACAGAGTGTGAGCAATATGTGACCTATGAAGTGGAGTTGGCTGACACGACGTATCGAATCCCTCTCGCTGCGATTGACTCCATCGGTTTCCAACAGCCGGAAATTCGTTTTAACCCTAAGGTGAAGTTCATGCAAAAAGATGGATATTGTCCGTATTTTGATCAAATAACCGGGCAAATGACGACCACTCTACAAGTTTATTTTCGTGACTTGCCGGAAAATATGATACCCCAAGTGGGAGACATCTTTATCGGCCTTCCGACAGATCCAATCGCGAAGGAGCAGTATAAATACGGCATGGCAGAAGGTAGTTTTAGTTGCAAAGTGGAAAATGTGCGTTCCTATGACAATGAAGATGCCAACGGTCCATTCAAAGCCTATGTTATAAAAGGCTCGCCTGTAGAGAAACTCGGCGATGTTTATGACCAATATATTACTGTAGAGGAGATAGGGGTAGACAAGCAAGGCAAAGTGCATCGACGTATAGCAGGCTGTACACCGGACGGATTCCCGCGCAATGCGCCAGCAGCCTCAGGCGAAGGAGAAATCTCCCTGATTGATTTCACAAACACGTTCACCCGTACATGGAATCCAAACGAGACTACCAATGTGGATCTGGCAGCGGAGATAAATCTGAAAGTCAAGTTACGCGCCGCGTATAACATCACTTGGTCGCGATTCATGACCACTATTTCGCAGGACTTCATTACCAATGTCAAGCCTTCGTTTGGATTGTCTTATTCGCGGGACTTTGAGTTTGACTCAGGCGAACTGCTACCTATAGACGAAATCGTCTTTCCCGCCGCTTGTCCTGTTTTTGCGATCCATCCGATGCCGTCGCTCTTCTTTCGCGGCGAAGGAAAAGCGGAAGCCAAACTGAACATGCCTGCCGTGCAGATGGGACTCGGAATGCACTATATCATCGACACCGACGCGCTCTTCCCCATCTCATGCGGATTGCATCTTGCGGAAGACAAAGAAGGTGCAGAGATTTCCGAAGAGATGCTGGACTTGTCCGGAGAGTTGACACTCAACGGATTTGTACAAGCGGGTATTAAGTTCTCCGGAGACATCTCAACCGCTACGTGGATGAAAAGGATCATTAAATCCTCCATCGGTACTTATCTATATGTCGGCCCGAAAGTAGGAGGTCAGATAACTCTCGGACAAGCCGATGCCGAGGGAATAGGGTCTTTGTATAACAACATGGTATCTTCTTTCTTCCATGTGGCGTTGCCGTCGCTGGACTTGGAAGCCAAGGCTACTGTGTCGGTTTTCTCGAAGGAAGAAAAAGAAAAGAAGTTTTTTGATAAGAACTGGTCCTTCTTTGCCGACACGGTTCGCTTGGCACCGGCCTTCAATACTCCCGTTATCGAATTGGATGAAGAGAATATGCATGTTACTATTCCTTCCAAAAAGTACGCGGTGTTGGGGTATCAACGCGTGGCGGCGCGCGTTAGGAATAACGTCGATCTGTCC
This sequence comes from Paludibacteraceae bacterium, assembly GCA_024689005.1. Taxonomy (GTDB): domain Bacteria; phylum Bacteroidota; class Bacteroidia; order Bacteroidales; family Paludibacteraceae; genus Colicola. The sequence goes on along the minus strand of JAILDU010000053.1, from coordinate 1,563 downwards.
AATCCGTATACTGCTTACGAGACCTCAGATATCGTCTATGACCGCAAAAAGGAGGCCTTTGAATATACTATCCCTCTCTCTGAGTTTCGTTCTACCTTGTATGAAGTGTATCCAATAGTCAAAACATGGTTTCCTGACCCGCTTCAAGCCAACATAAAGGAAGAAGTATTCATTCCGCCAACACTTAAAGTGAGCAACGATTCGTTGGTGTTCGGCGCACTCACTAACTTGCAACAGAGTTTTGATATAACTACCAATGCGGTAGATACAAACCGGTTTTGGGTAAATAGCAAGACTGGTTGGACGACCCGGAAGGAAGTGCTGAATCCAACAGCCGGACAATATCGGATTATTCTCACTCTTCCTCGTAACCAAGGATTGTTCGACCGGCATATCAGCAAAGAAAGCGGAGAATGTAAAGTGGGAGCATACTGCCAAATCGCCAGAGGAGAATTGCTCAAAACAGAAATACCTTTGGGTATCTATCAGAAAGCCAATGATCTGCCGGGATTTACATTCGAACTGATCGTCCGTAGTACCGATTGTCCCGATTTGTGGTTCGGCTATACGAGAGACTATCCTGTTACTGCTAAACGTGCCGGAGACAATAAGATTCATGTGGAAGGCAATTATGTGGATGGTGATTATGAATATACCGTCAATGTGGATCTGATACGCAGAGGATTAACAGACGAATATTCTGTATCAGGAACAGTAACGCAGAAGTATGTTCACGAATCTACTTATTTCGATAACGAGAGAGATAAATATGTGAACTGCAAGGAAACAAAAATCAGTACAGCGACCATTGCACCAACGGAAAACAGTCGCGGAATAGTTTCGCAGGCTTCGTACGATTATGTAAGTGTGGACACGGATACAGGAGAGACACTCAGAACGGAGCATTGTGAAGATGCTAACTTTAATTTGTGGGTTTGCGAAGCTCGAGTTAATTTGCAGTAACAAGTAGTAAACGTAATGATGATACAACATTTTCTCGACTATATAGCCATAGAACGTAAATACTCGCCGCGGACGGTGGAGGCCTATCACGACGACTTGCGTGACTTCTGCCTTTTTCTGGGGTGGGAGATAGAGGATTTTGACCCGAACCAAGTTGGGGAGGAAGATGTCAAGACCTGGATGCTGGATATGCTGGAACAGCAACACCAGTCGCCTCGTTCCGTCAAGCGACGACTCTCTGCCCTGCGCAGCCTCTATAAGTTCCTTCTTCGGCAGAAACGTGTGCAACGCGATATTACCGCCCGTATCATTCCGCCCAAAGCCGACAAACCGCTGCCTGTCTTCTTCCGTCAGGCGGAAATGGAAAAAGCCGAAGAAAGGTCTGCCGTTACTATCGAACAGTCGGACGAAAAAGATCACTTTACGGCTGTGCGAGACGCCCTTATCATCGAAATGCTCTACCAGACAGGAATGCGCCAGGCGGAGATGCTCGGACTGCGCGACAACGATCTGGATCTGGCACAGGGACAAGTGCGTATCTTCGGTAAACGCCGCAAAGAACGTGTGGTACCTATCGGTGACAAACTGGTGGAACAGATC